>DASYOM010000001.1:0-4247 GCA_036007765.1 Chitinophagaceae bacterium
ATTTATAACATCACTTAATTCTGGTAGTAACGGAAATTGCTATTACATAGGAAATGAAAGGGAAGCGATTCTGGTAGATGTGGGAATCTCCTGCAGGGAAATAGAGAAACGAATGAAGCGGCTAGGCTTGCACATTCACAAAATAAAAGCTGTTTTTGTTTCACATGAACACTCAGATCATATAAAGGGGATAACCAGATTAAGTAAAAAATATAACGTTCCCGTTTATACAACTACTACAACCTTATCGCATGGTAGCTTTATCCTGCAAGAACATTTGGTCCGGCACTTCACTGCGCATGAACCCATTCATATTGGAGGTATTTCTATAACTCCTTTCCCAAAACTTCACGATGCGTGTGACCCGTATAGTTTTGTTGTTAGCTCAAACAGAATTATTGTAGGTGTATTTACTGATATCGGGATGGCTTGTGAAAATGTAATAAATCATTTTCAACAATGCCACGCTGCCTTTCTGGAAGCCAATTATGATGAAGAGATGCTGGAGCGGGGTAATTATCCCTACCATCTGAAGAAACGTATTAAGGGAGGAATGGGTCATCTTTCCAATAAACAGGCATTGGATCTTTTTCTAAAATATAAGCCGGCTTTTATGAGCCATCTTTTTTTATCGCATCTGTCTAAAAATAATAATTGCCCGCAACTAGTCAGCCAATTATTCAATATGCATGCAGGAAAAGTACAAATGATTATAACATCAAGAGATGAGGCAACACCTGTATATCATATAAGGAGCACGATCCATAAAAGAAAAAATATCAACCATGTTTCGGTTTCAATGCAACAATTGGAATTTACCTTTTTGTAAACTGTTGCCCGCAACTTTCATCTACTCATCAAATACCCTTATCACTTTTACAAACCTGCTTGCATAATATGTACTCAATTCTGAAATAATAACTCCTATTGATTTACCGGAAGAAGAATGAATGAACTTTACTTTACCATTATTATTTTGTGTTATGAAACCCATGTGCCCCACGACCCAGCCTGTAGTATCTGTGCCTGTAAAAAGAATAAGATCTCCCTTTTTACTTTTATCAATTGAAACAGAAGTGCCGGCATTTGTAAAATTCCTTGAAATTCTTGGAACAGATATATCAAAATGCTTAAAAACATAAGTAACAAACCCGGAACAATCAAAGCCATTTTCTTTTATAGATGAGCCATATTTATACCTTGTTCCAACAAGTGATTCAGCAAAATTGACAACTGAATCAGGATCTGTATTTTTTGTATTAATAGTTCGTGCAGGAATAGACTTACCTGCTTCTGAGGCTTTTTTTGTAACAAAGGATGTTTCTATTGGTCGTTTTCCAATTTCAGTTTTCCCCGATGATCTGCCAGGCCGTGAGCTGCTGCAACCCTGTAAAAAAACAATTGTAATGAATGTAGTTATCGAAACGGTAAGTTTCATTCGTAAAAATAATTCTTAAACTCAAAAAGAAAATCTTAATGTTCTAACCATCTTATGCAAAAGCCCGACCGACGAAGCAAAACTTTATATTTTAAAACAGCAGGCTTTTACGCGATAAAATTTCAATAGGCCCGGCGGCGCCTGTAAGAAATGTAGAACACCGCAGACGATATAACATATTATCTCAAATTGCAGGTGAAGTGGAATTTTTTCCACTATAGTTCAAAATCGGAATATAAAAATGCTCATAACAGCACTATATGTTAGTGGCATCATTTTAGTTATTTAGTTATTTTATTAATAAATTAAAATAAATTATTATGAGTGCAAATGATAAATTAACGGAAGTGTTAAATGACCTTATCAAAATAAACAATGACAGGGTACAAGGTTATGACAAAGCAGCAGAAGATATAAAATCTTATGACGTGGACTTGCAGCCAATTTTCAGTAAAATGGCTAACGATAGCAGGAAATATGTTGCTGAACTTACTAATGAAGTTGAAAGATTAGGAGGAGAGCCAGCAACTGGTACAACAGGTAGTGGAAAGATCCACAGAACATGGATGGATGTAAAAGCAACATTTTCAGGAAAGGACAGGCAATCAATGCTTGAATCATGCGAATTCGGTGAAGATGCTTCACAAAAAGCATACAGAGAAGCCCTGGCTTCAGATGCAGAAATAAGCGCTGACACACGGCAATTAATTACTGATCAGCAATCATCTTTGAAAACATCACATGATATTATTAAAAAATACAGAGATGCACAAAAAGCTGTAAATGCTTAGTGATAAAGTAGGCGTTATTTAATAATATTATTTGAACCCGGCTTAAAGGCCGGGTTTTCTTATAGTATCCAATCAATAATTTTTCACCTGGTTATTGAACAATCTTCTCCGGAGCATCTAAATTGTTTAAAAAATTCCTTTCTTCTTTTTTTCTTATTCCAAAATTGTACCGCGCATTAATGCCGAAACGCCTTGTATCGGATTTTCTATACCCGCTGGCCGAAATGCTTCCTTGCAAAAGTGTGAAATCATTATTGTTAGTATAGAATAAATCGGTTCCGCTAATTGTAATAATTAATTTCTTTTGTAGCATTTGCTTGTTAATGCTTATGTTCAATGAGCCGAACGGGGTAAGCTCATAAAATTGTTGTTGTCCGTTGAAACGTGCAAACCCATGTAAAGTAGTTTGTGAGGTATTAGAAAGTTTAAAAGTCTGGTAAGTGAAAAAAGACCAGCTTCCCTTTTTATAAGAAAGTGGCCGCCCTTCATAATAACCCTGGTAAAAATTGTGATTGTATTGTGTGCCTGCTACAATAAAATATTTTCCTCCCGGGGGGATTGCTCCTAACGCCCGAAAATAAATTTCTTTACTATTTCCAAGATTATCATAAGTACGGTACGCAGTCCTGCTGCTTGTGTCGGCCTGGTAAACAACATTGGTAAAAATATCCTTCGTATCATTTACGCCCAGCGCAAAAATGGGCCTTTCATCTACAGAAATATTTGCTTCATAATTCTGCGTGAATTGAGGGCGCAATTTTGGATTCCCGGTTTCAAAAAGATATGGGTCAATATATCGTTGCGATGGATTTAGTAACTGATAACCGGGACGGCTAATTGTGCGGCGATATACAAGATAGGCCCGCAAACTGTATCCCATTATCTTCATAAGAGAACGGCTTAAATATATATAAGGGAAAAAATCTGTTCTGTTGATATTGAACGTTGTGTCGTTTGGTATTTGCTGTTTCCCCTTCATAGAAGTATTCTCCACACGGGTTCCGGCTTTCAATGTAATTCCAAATAGAGTTTTCGATGCCTGGAAATATCCTGCATTAATATTTTCATTAAAATTATATGAGCTGGTTCTTATATCATCTTTCGTTCTTATCCCATTTATTTCTCTGAAGTAACCAGTATTATTTTTAAAATCAGTCACGGTGGTTTTTAATCCTGTTTCAATTAAAAAGCTTTTTGAAAACTTAAGTAAAAGATTCGTCTCTGCAGATAAAAAATTTAGATTTGTTTTTAAAGACCCATCGCCAGCAGCAGATGTTATAGCAGGTATTAAAAAATTTGTTGTAAAATTTTGGCCGGTATTGTTTGGCGAGTAATTGTAAGAAATATCATTTGTCCATTCTGAGCCAAGGCTATCAAGACTCAGCTTAGATGTAACCCCCTGTGAAAGAAAAAACGCATTATTCTTATTGGAAACAAACGCTATATTGTCAACCAGGATTTCATCATTGCTTATTTTACTTATTTGGCTGCTATTTTTTGATTGATTGCGTGAATCGCTCAGGCTTAATCTTCCATCATAACTTAGTCCCCATTTTTTATTAAGCTGGTAGCTTGATCCAAAACCGAGATAATACGTATTTCCTGGATATACAGTAAAGGCATCCTGGCTTAATAATGAATCAGGAGCAAATATTCGGTTTGTTTTAATTTCATCGTAAGTATTCTTATGAGTTATCTGCATGTTTATATAACTGGATAAATCACCATTATTGTTATTAAGGTTAAAGCCGGCATATTGTGTCCCATATTTTCCCTGGTTCATCCCTGCGTTTACGCTTCCCGTTAGCCCGATTTTTACTCCTTTCTTGAGTACAACATTCACAATACCACCACTACCTGAAGCATCATATTTCGCAGATGGAGTTCGCAATATTTCGATACTTGCAATTGAATTTGGTGGAAGGCTTTTCAATAACGAAGCTACATCTGCTGTGCTCATTTTCTGTTCCCGTCCATTTATATAAATAGAAGCAGGGGTTGTACTATTTAAATAAATG
>DASYOM010000002.1:0-10596 GCA_036007765.1 Chitinophagaceae bacterium
CATTTTGTTCCGCCAATATCTATTCCGATTAATATTTTATTCATTGCACGTCAGGATAATTTTTATTTATCTTTTTGGTTTTTGAAAAATGTTTTGTTTTTGAGATCAGCAATTTTATTGACCTCACCGCGAGCCCTCTCAAGTTGAGCGGCATGGAGAACGCAGAATCTTTTAAGTAAGTGCCATTGATTGTTCTATGCATAGGATCATTGCATGAATAATTTTTATGTGCACTTCCTGTATCCTGTCGGCAAAACCAAAATGCGCTACAATGATCTCTACATCTGCCTTTCCTTTAATTTTACCACCGTCATTTCCTGTGAGTACGACCACTTTCATTTGTTTATCTTTTGCACAATTTATTGCCCTGGTAATATTCTCTGATTGGCCACTGGTAGATATTGCGAGCAATATATCACCAGGGTTTCCCATTGCCCCAATAAAACGGCTGAATACATTTTCATATCCAAAATCATTTGCCGCACATGAGATATAACACGGATCAGAAATAGCAATTGCAGGAAGCGGGCGACAATTGTTTCTGTATCTCCCGGTGAGTTCTTCTGCAAAATGCATTGCATCGCAATGTGAGCCGCCGTTACCACAACTGATAATTTTTCCGCCTTGCTGAATACTTTCTGTCATGAGCATAGCAGCCTGGCCTATCTGTATAAAATTTTCTTCGTTATTAATAAAAAATTTTAATACCAACTCACTTTCGAGAAACTCGTTTTTTATGTTGGATAAAAATTTCATGAACGATTTTTTTCTTTTCAATTTAAACACATCAGGAATTCCTTTTTAATTTGTATCCCCTAAAACCATAAAACGCCAGGTACAGGTAACAGAATACCGGGATAAAAAAAGAACGCTGAAGCCCTGCAACATCTGCCACCGCTCCCTGTATGACAGGAATTAATGCCGCTCCAAGAATTGACATAATTAATAATGAAGAACCCTGGCTTGTATATTTCCCGAGCCCGGTAAGGGAAAGCGTAAAAATATTTGACCACAATATTGAATTAAAAAGCCCGGCACCCACCAATGCCCATAAAGCAATTGTGCCTGAAGAAAAAACAGCAATTAATATTAATCCTGTAAGAACAACAGAAAATACTCCAAGACTTCTTGCAGGTAAAAAGCGGCCAATAAAAAATGCAAAAAGATTTAAAATAAGAAAAGCGCCTGCATATAAAGCAGTTGATTGATTGGTAAGCTGTGCTATAATTATATAACTTATCAGCGGAATGCAGGTCATTAAAACATACTTGTTGTATGCTCTCATTTTAGCATCTAAAGAGATGGCGCCAATGAAGCGCCCGATCATTAAACCGCCCCAGTACATCGCTACATATTTGCTTCCTTCCGACTCGTGAAGCCCGGTTATTTGCGGCAGCTTTGAAAAACTGATCATGAAACTTCCGATGCTTACTTCGCCTCCTACGTAAGTGAAGATGGCGATGATACCCATTATAAGATGCGGATATTGTAAGGCCCCGGCTCCTTTAATCATTGGCGCATTACTTTTGAAATCTGGCAGCGAAATTGTTTTAATAATTGCTGCAATACCAATAAATATCAAAGCAAATACAAGGTACATGTGCTGAATAATAAATACGCCCGGTGCCACAGTATGAGAAGAATAATGGCTGAACAAAAAGTAAGCTCCCATCAGCGGGGCGATTGTTGTGCCTAAAGAATTAATTCCCTGCGCCAGATTTAAACGGCCTGAAGCGCCTTTTTCTGAACCCAATATTATTACATAAGGATTGGCCGCTATTTGCAATAATGTAAATCCTAAACCAAGACAAAACAAGCCAGTCAAAAACACTCCGAAAATTTTTAAAGATGCTGCGGGATAAAATAAACAACATCCAAAGGCAGCTATGAGCAAGCCGGTAATAATACAATTTTTATATCCAATCTTTTCTATCAGGTCGCCATACCGTATTGATGTAATAAAATAAATTAATGAGCCGGTAAAATATGCTCCAAAAAAAGCGAATTGTATTAGCGTAGCCTGCAGGTAACTTAATACAAACAGCTTCTTTAAATAAGGCAAAAGGATATCATTTAAAGCGGTAATAAATCCCCAAATAAAAAATAAGCCTGTAATGACAGCAAAAGAAAAATGGAACCTTTTTTGTTGACTTACAGGCTCTATAATAACCGGTTTTATCAGGCTTTCCATTAGTTGCCTTTTTCTCTCGGATCAAGCGCCCAAATAAAATCCGGAGAGTTAAATGGCGCAGGGGCCACGCCAGTCCTGTTTCCCGGAGGAATGGTTAAATGCGCTGCCCGTAAAAAATCTGTCCGGTCACCTTCGAACCCAAGCTCTTTAATGCGTTCATTAAGAATATCGTCCTGTGTAATGGTATGATTGAGATCGCCAATTCCTGCACGGTTCCTTACTGCATTAAGATCAGCCGTTGCACCGCCGATATCACCTTTTTTAAATAGTATGTAAGAGCGGGTAAGATATAATTCGGCCAAACGTATAAGAGGAACATTTAACTGGTCGCCTTTGATTCCTTTATTTGCATCTCCATGAAAATATTTATCACACCAAAGGTTAGAAGTTGTTGCAGAAGAAAATACAGGATCCTGTCCTTGTATATAAGTATAAGTTTGTCCAACACGTTTATCTTTTAAAGCCTCTGCAGTAAGGGAATAATCACCATTCTGTGGATCAGTCATCCAGCCGATTTGTTTTAAAACCGAATAGCTCCATGCAAACTGGTTCCATGAGCATCTTTGATAATGACCATCGTTGCCATAAGGCATTTCCAAAGTCATGCTGGTTAATTCCTCAAAAAAATAAAGGCTGTTGGGGTCTCCTCCGAAACCGTACCAAATAGTTTCTTTTCCACAATTAACATCATTATGCTGAAAAGCTGCAAGGGGTTCTTCAGATAAATCATATTTGCCGCTTCCTATTACAAAGTCAAGCTCAGCAAGGGCTTCCTGTGTTTTACCCATAGCAAAATATACTTTTGCAAGCATTGAAGCTGCTGCATATTTATTTGCCCTGCCATACTGGTAAGCAGGATTATGAACACCTGCAATATAGCCTTCAGGCAACAGTTGTTTTGCTTTAGTAAAATCGCTAATCATTTGCTGATATATCTCTTCGGTAGATCCAAAAGGTGTATTAACAAGATTGTTAGCATCCTTTGAAATATGTATTGTAAAAGGAATGTATTGATGACTATTATCGCCGCCCGGCTCATAAGGCGCGGCAAACACGTTCATCAACTGGTAATAAGAAAATGCTCTTACAAAATGAAGTTCACCTTCAATTCTTCTTAGGTTGTTATCAATATCGGACTGTGTTATATTTTGAAATGGATTACCGCCATGCTCATCTATAAAATCAAGACCTCCGTTGCAGATGGCTATAACTTTATAGCCGAGATTAAACGGAGTTTTTGTATTATCAATTACGGATGTTGACAACCGGTTATACATTTCTTTAAAAGGAATGTTGGCGGCAGTATTTGGAATTAAATAAGCAATATCAGAACCTGCATCTTTTAAAAGCCTTGTCTGGCTTACAAGCCCCGACCAACCACCTGGTACCAGCAAAAAAGCATAAGCGCCAATGGGAGCTTTTTCAAATTCCTGGAGGGATTGCCATGGAGCTTCAACAGGCCTTTCCAAATCAAAAAAACTTTTTTTACAACTGCCGTTTATTAAGAACAGCAGGATGAATACCACAGTATATTTTAAATTTTTCATTTGTAATTTTTTTTATTGTTGTGTTATAATTTATCAAAAGAATGATCTAAAAATTTACATTTAACGCAGCGCTTAGTATGCGAAGATTAGGCACCTGGTAATGGATAAGACCAGGACTAAGGTTGCTCTGATTATTAATGACTTCCGGATCGTACCCTTTGTATTTTGTAAACGTTAGCAAATTTGTACCGCTTACAGATATCCTGATGTTTCTCATTTTAGCCCTGGCAGCCCATCTTGAAGAAATATTATATGCAAGCTGAAGAGTTTTGAGCCTTACAAAATCTCCTTTATGCAGGTACTTATCATTGAAGATGGTGCCATTATTATAGTTGCCGCTTTTCGCTATCCATTCATGCGTTACAGGATCCATATCCCAGTTAAACGTATTGTCCCAAACCAATTGGGGATACTTAGCTACATCGCCGGGCTTCTCCCATGTATTTCCTATTATGTCTTTGCGGATTTGTAACTGACCTTGCGAAATCATCGTTCCCTGATTTTCTCCTTCATCATAAATATAATTGCCTCCCTGGAAGGTAAAAAACAGGCTTAGGTCAAGGGCCTTGTAAGAAAAGGTATTTGTGAAACCACCCCAATATGTAGGCAAGCCCGTTTTATCCTGATGAAGAATTTTATTATTGAGATTGTTTTCCTGGGTCGCCGGGATTAGTCTTCCTGTCTTTACGGTTTCGCCTGTTGTTTTAAAATTATCTTTGTCAATTTCATAGATCATTTCAACACCATGCTGCGGATCTACTCCTGCATATTCTGCCAGGTAATAAGTGCCTAATCTGCCGCCAGAGCGGGTTAACGTGATATTGTCAAATATGCCGGAATGATTCTTGTCAACATAATTGGTAAGATTAACTACCTTATTTCTATTGAAGGTTACGTTCAAAAAAGTTTTCCATTTAAATGCCCCGGCGGTGAGAGTTGTAGCATCTAGTGAAAATTCCCATCCCTTGTTTTTCATCGTTCCAATATTTTGCCATGTATTATCAACCCCTGAAGCGCTGGGTGTGGGAGCAAGCAGCAACAGGTTCCGTACGGTGCGATAGTAGTAAGCCACCGAACCACTGACACGATTATTGAACAGTCCAAAATCTATCCCGCCATCAAAGTTATCGGTAGTTTCCCATGTTAAATTGGTGGCATTCACCCCGGTGAGGTAACTTCCATTTGGCGTATTATCAATAAGCCCATAGCGGCGATCATAATTTCCCCATTGCGGGCCCCCGATAATGTTAGGAATACTTTGATTTCCGGTTTGCCCGAAGCTTCCTCTGAGCTTGAAGAAATTGATTGTATTAGTCTTCCAAAATGATTCATCAGAAATAATCCATCCGGCACCTAAGGAGGCAAAGGTCGCCCAACGATTATTTTGCGGAAAGACAGAAGAGCCATCCCGGCGCATACTTACGCCTAACAGGTAACGATCTTTAAATTTATAATCTGCCCTTCCAAAAAAAGCTCTCAGGTATCTTTCGCCAATCATGCCGGAAAAGAAATTTTGCTGACCAAGCGGTGTTCCCAATTGCTGAAATTGCCCGGGCAAATTTTCTCCCCTCAAATCTTTTTCTTCCACATGAGATTGCTGAGATTCAGTGCCGGCAGTTACTCCAAGAGTATGCCTGCCGAATGTTTTATAATAATTCGCATAAAGGTTGTAGTTATAATTTATAACCGTACGTCCACTTTCCTGCCCTGCCGAAACATTTTGCGGACGTAAATATTTAGATATCCAGTTGATGCTATTGGATTGCAGCACATCAGCCCCATACTCTGAACGAATAGAAAGGCCTTCTATCCATGGGATAATATATTGGATGAAGCCGCTACCGATAGCACGATAAATCTCCTGCTCATCCCTCACATTTTTTGGGTCGTTTAACGCTGTTAAGTTGAAACCGGCCTGTGGGTTCCAATAACCGGTTTCGGTTGTGGGATCGTAGATTTTATAAAAAGATAGTGCCATATTATTTGCAGCAGCAAAGCCTCCGCCGTTACCCTCATTACCGGAAGTACTTCCATAACCCTGATCTTTTACTCTGTTATTTTTTGTATATGATAAAGAAATCCTAAACCCTGTAGTTAAATTTTTTAAGGGAGAAAAATCTGCATTGATGCGAGCTGAGTAACGCTGAAGCTGGTTGCTTTTTAATACTCCATTATCTGAGCGGTAGTTAAGAGAAGCATACAATGAGCTTTTGTCACCGGCTTTTGATGCGGATAAATTATACTCCTGGAAATTTCCCTGCCTGAGAATTTCATTAAACCAGTCTGTATTTATCAGTTCAGCTTGCTGCCGGGTAATATATTGTTTTTGGCCTACCCACGAATTGATAGTGATGGCAGGGTCAAAGGCAGGTAGCCCTGAATTACTCCTTGCCTTATCAACGATGCTAAAAAACTCTTTGGTATTAGCCCAGCCTATGTCTTCGGGGGTTCTGGAAAGATTGGAAATACCACCGCTTATGTTAAGTGAAAGACCTCCATTTACATTTTTTCCGGATTTGGTAGTAATAAGAATAACACCATTTGAGCCTCTTGACCCATATATGGAAGTGGCGGCAGCATCTTTTAAAACCTCAATTGATTCTATATCATTTGAGTTAATTGTCGATAGAGCACTTTGATCTGTACTGCCTGTATTTCCTATGCCCGGAGTTGACATGGTAAGCGGTATTCCATCAACGATAAATAAAGGATCTGCTCCTGATGAAATAGAATTTGTACCACGTACAAGTATCCTGGAAGGTGCACCAGGCGTGCCTCCTGAGGTCATGGCAAGTAACCCGCCTTTTCCCTGCAAGGCTGCATCAACTGAAGCAACCGGCAACTGGTTAACTTCGGCTGAAGAAATCTTACTTACAGAACCAATGATGTCTCTTTTCTTTGAAGTACCGTAACCTATTACAACAATATCATCGGAGCTGGTAATAAATTGTTTCATCACTATAGCAATTGAATTGGAAGCGCCAATTGAAATACTTTTTTCCGAATACCCGACAGAAGATATCACAAGTTTGTTTTTTCCTGTAGGCATATTAATATTGAATTCGCCGGAGCCTGAGGCAGCGGTCACTATATCCGTACCTTCCACCGTTATTGTTGCACCTGCAATGCCCTCCCCGTCTTCGTTACTTACTTTGCCGTGTACATTTCGGGTTGTGTCTTTTGGCAAATCAACTACGGTTTGCACTAAAATTTTTCGCCGGGTGATGATAATGTTTTTTCCCTCAAGAGTATAGTCCAAGGGCTGATCTTTAAAATAAACATCCAAGAATTCTTTCAGGGTAATATTTCGCACCCTGATATCTACAGGTCTGGCTTCCTGCAGCAATGCATCTTCATAAAAGGCATCATATCCTGTTTGTTTTTTAATTTCTTTTAGAACGGTTTCAAGAGAAACTTTTTTTGAAGTAAGAGTAATCGTTTGCGAATACCCGTCTTTGGCGCTGACCTGTGAAAAAAGCAGTAATAAAATAACACTTAATTTCATAACACGCAGCAATTTGGTGATCGACCTCTTATGAAAATAAAGAGGGATAGTGAAACCAATTTTCATACATTTGTTTTGATTTGGTGAAAAAATTAAAAGTCTTAGACGATTATTAATTGTGTTGAACCAAATTATCAACCGCCCGGTCTGACCACTGAGCGGTTTTATATTATATTTCAACCCATTTTTTAATGCTTCATTTTTATAGTTTATGTTTGTCCAATATCGGAATCTTACCTGTTTATAATATCGTGATCTTATTACCTTCGATTTTAAATTTGATACCTCCTAATTGTAAAATCTTAAGAACCTCCGGCGCATTTACATATTTGCTTATACTTCCTGAATACAGGCGGGAATCAATTCTACCACTGTAATTAATATCCACATCATACCAACGACCTACCTGGCGCATGATCGTTTTTATATCATCACGGCTAAACATGAACATGCCGTTTTTCCATGCTACCGCCTTTGTTGTATCAGTATTTACCACACTGATATCTTTTGATAGTTTATTAAATTTAGATTGCTGGCTGGGCTTTAGCAAGCTTGATCTTGTATCATCGGAAACCTTAACTGCTCCTTCGAGTAATGTTGTATTAATGGTGGGCTCGTCATTGTAAGCCATGATATTAAAATGGGTGCCAAGCACCTCAAGAGTCATATCGTTTACCTTTACGTGAAAAGGTTTGTAAGCATTTTTGGTAACTTCAAAATAAGCCTCACCAGTCATCTCAATATTTCTTTCAGATCCGGTAAATGCTACCGGAAAACGAATTGACGATGAAGAGTTAAGCCACACCTCAGTTCCATCGGCAAGGGTTAAATGATATTGTCCGCCTTTAGGTGTAGTGAGAATATTGTATTCAGTTTCAGCAACAGCATTTTTATCAGAACCGTACAACAGATGACCGCCTGACTTGGTGATAGTACTATTACCCTGGTGCGCTATAGTTCCATTACCCACGCTATCCAGAACTATTGCTAAACCGCTGGCAAGTGTAAGCAAGGCTTTGTTACCGCCCGGAAGAATTGGCTTATCATACTTTTTAAGCACAACTTCAGGCACCTTTTCAATGTGCTGTTGTTTACGGGAAAAACTAAAAAAAATGCCGGAGATAATAAATATAACTACTGCCGCCGCCGCTGCAACTTTTATGAAAAACAGTTTTTTATTTTTATGAGTGATAGAATGAACCGCCGGCTGCTTGATAGAAAAGAGGATATTATCAAGTATCTGTTTTCTTAATGCTTCGTCATGTGCATCTTGTTCTGGATTTTGCGAATAAGCGACATTGGGCTTGCTTAGCTGCTCATAATATTCTTCCAATAAAAATTTTTCGGCAGTGCTGGCGGTGCCCTGAATATACTTATCAAGAAGTTCAGTAAAAGTATTTTTGTCCATAGTGTACTATATAAGTACCAGGAAAAATACCTTACCCTACGATTTTTTAAAATTTATTTTTTGTTGATAATGGTAAGCAAAATGCCTACCAGTACAAATGCTTCATTAAAACCTATGCGAAGGCTTTTAAGGGTGTTGGATATTTTCTTCTCCACCGTTTTAGTTGAAATATTCATTTCCGCAGCTATTTCCCTGTAGCTTAATCCATCATTCCGGTTCAGTAAGAAGGCCCTGCGCTGGTCTTCAGGAAGTTCTTCTAATATTTTATGCAACAATTGTAAAAGTTCTTTAAAGAGAAGAGGCTTTTCAAATATAATTGTAGCTGACACATCCGTCAAACGCCGGTAGAAGCTGGCATCTGCCTTACTTGCCCGAATAGCTTTAAATACTTGGAACCTTGTAGCTTGCTGAAGATAAGCGGCAGGAAATTCAATTTCTGCAGATTGACGGCGTTCCCAAAGAGAGATAAAAACATTTTGAATTATATCTCTTGCAGCTTCATCATCATTTAAAATAGCGTTTGCAGTGACATACAATTTCTTCCAGTAACGATTATATATTTCAGTAAAAGCAGTTACATCTTCCGTACGCAGCAGATCAAATAATTCTTTATCATTATAGATATTATAGAGACTCATAACAGCAATTAACGTTGATATAAAGTTAATAATTTAAAATTAAAAGTTTTAATTATTGCATAAATATTTAATGGATGTGATGGAAGAATAGTAGCAGCATCAATGCTAACCCCTTTAGGTAATATACCAATGACTTTTATAAGACATGAATGGAATGAAGAGTAAAAAGGTAAAAATTGTTATCAGTCAATATTAAGGAATTTAATTTATGGAGTTTGCGTTTTATTTGATACTGGAAGATGTCTTAGTTTAACTCTTTAAGAAATAGGGCATACAATCCGAAATTGAAGGTAATAGTCAAGCTGCTAATCTAGGTAGTAATTTCAAATCATCCACAAAAGAGTTCGACATTTGTTCGAGAGGGGCTACAAAATTAAATCCTTCTCTTTTTCAATACTAGATTCTAATTTTTTTCCTTCGGAATAACCATCACAAGATAAGCTACTCAATTTAAATATTCCATTCACCGAGGCCCTGTCTTATAATAGTCCAATCATTAGTAGTACAGTCAACAACTGTTGAAGGAATTACTCCACCGGGCCCCCATCGATAACAAAATCCACCAGCTTACCGAATTTTTCGTAAATAATTTCCGGATCAGTATATTCTTCTACCATTTCCCCAGGCAACGATGTACTTAATATAGGATTGCCTAATGTTTGCAGAATTTCACTGCATATAATATTATCAGGGACACGCAATCCTATTGTATCTTTCTTGCTTTTAAGAATTTTAGGAACCTGTTTACTGGCAGGTAATATAAATGTATAAGGGCCGGGAAGATGATTCTTTAACACGCGGTATAAAGGAGTATCAATGCTTTTTGTATAATCACTTAGGTGGCTAAGATCCTGGCATATAAAGGAAAGTTGTGCTTTCGCGGGATCTACATTTTTAATTTGGCAAATTCGTTCAATGGCTTTGGCCTGAAAAATATCGCAACCGAGACCATAAATTGTATCAGTAGGATAAATGATAATACCCCCACCTCTAAGGCTATCAGCAACTTGTTTCAACAGTCTTTCCTGGGGATTTTTTGGATGAATGACTAAAAGCATTTTGTAAGGTTCATGAGTTTAGGATTAAAGTAATAAGAGACAATTGATTCTATTTTTCTCTTTATAAATGCAAGATCGGAAACATTAGAACAAAAATTGGAAGCGGAATAAAGAATGTTGCTTATTAATAAAATGGGAACTACTAAAACCAAAGGGAAATTTCTTTTTTTTATCTTTTACATTTGCAGCGATTATTTTCAAATTAAAACGTATTAAAATTATTATGGCAATTATTACACTTGGCAGTAT
>DASYOM010000003.1:0-18675 GCA_036007765.1 Chitinophagaceae bacterium
CCGTATTATAGTACAAACGTTGCACCCGGGAAATACAATTGGGATTTTACTGATTCAACGTTTAATAAACTCAGAGAAATGGGTATTACACCCATTGTTGACCTTTGTCATTTCGGTGTACCAGATTGGCTCGGGAATTTCCAAAATCCTGATTTCCCTTTTCACTTTGCCGAATACGCAAAAGCATTTGCAACCCGTTTTCCGCATTTGCAATTATATACGCCAATTAATGAAATTTTTATTGCCGCTATGTTTTCCGCACAGTATGGATGGTGGAATGAATGCCTGCAATCTGATAAAACATTTGTAACTGCATTAAAGCATTTATGTAAGGCAAATGTGATGGCAATGCATGAGATATTGAAGATACAGCCTGAAGCTACCTTTATTCAAAGTGAGTCTTCTGAATACTTTCATGCATTCGACCCTGATGCACTTCCACTGGCACGATTTCTTAACCAAAAACGGTTTCTCTCACTTGATCTCACTTATGGCTATCCTTTGAATGTTGCGATGTATGAATACCTGCTAAGCAATGGAATGACACCAAAGGAGTATCAATGGTTTACTGAAAACCAGGTGAAAGCCCGTTGTATAATGGGAAATGATTATTATGTAACCAATGAGCACATCGTTCATCCGGATGGATCTACACAGGCAGCAGGTGAAATCTTCGGATATTATGTTATAACGAATCAATATTACAAACGGTATAAACTTCCGATAATGCATACTGAAACCAATATCAGGATGCCTGCATGCAAAGAATGGCTTTTAAAACAATGGGCTAACGTACACCGTTTGAAACATGACGGTATTCCCGTTATGGGATTTACCTGGTATAGCCTTACCCACCAGGTTGATTGGGATTCAGCTTTGAGGCGCGATGATGGAATAGTGAATGAGCTTGGGCTATATGATCTTGATAGAAAAATAATGCCTGTAGGAGAAGAGTATAAAAATCTAATTAATAAATGGAAAGAAATTATTACTGAAGAAAGTTATGGACTGATATTTCAAAATTGGTAACTGATAATTTAAATCTTTCTATCTTATAAACAATGCGTCTTGCCTGATAATATTCGCGGTAAACAGTGAAAACAAATCGCACGCACTTATTCGGGTAATGTGATCTTTAAAATCAGTATCCAGGGAATTTTTTTTATGTTCAAATGAAGGCTTTTCAACGAAAATTTTCATTCCTTCATATTTTCTAATTATTGTTAGGCGAGTTGTATTCATTTTTAAGAATTTGAAAGTTTAATTTTCAGTATTAGATTCCAATTATATTTTACTAATAAATATGCCAGTTTTATTCTCCATTTTAACCGATAGAACTTTCTCTCATTTAGGCGTATTGCAATTTACATCAATTCTATAGATTTTTATTTAATTTGGTTATAACATTCATAAGAGATCATTGAAATTATCGAAAATTATAGATATTTATAGATGCACCTTCGAATTTTTTGTAACAAATTTGATTGATTTAAAACAAGATCAAACTAATATTCAAATGGCAGCCAGGCAAAGTGCAGGTATACTGCTCTTCAGGAAAATATTTAGTAAACCGGAAGTTTTTCTTGTGCACCCGGGCGGCCCCTTCTGGAAAAATAAAGATGAAGGGGCATGGTCAATCCCAAAAGGAGAATTCGAAGATGATGAAAATTCTTTGGATGCTGCTAAGAGGGAATTTTTTGAAGAAACCGGAATAAAACTTTCTGGAGAATTTATAGAGTTGCAACCTGTAAAATTAAAAAGCGGTAAAAAAGTATTGGCGTGGGCGATTGAAAAGGATATTAATCCTGAAAATATTGTAAGTAACGATTTTGAAATGGAGTGGCCACTACGTTCCGGTAAATTCCAATCTTTTCCTGAAGTAGATAAGGCCGAATGGTTCAGCATTGAAAAAGCCAAAGAAAAAATTAATGTAATGCAGGGTGGCCTACTCGAGCAACTTCAAAAAATACTTGCGAAATAACAATGAACGTTGTTTAATTTTTTTAGAAACAATTATATTTTCCAATTGATTATTTCATTAGACCACTCTTCTTTATATGGGATGGTAATTTTTATATAGTTATCTGTGTATCCATCCATCATGCCGTTTTTATTCCTGCCTTCAAAAAGAACTTTTCTTGTTTCACCTTCATGCTCAATTGTAAATTGCTGTAGCTTTTTATAAGACAATGAACGCAAAATTTTAGTACGCTCATTACGGGTGTGAACCGGGACTACAGGTTCAATACTCAAGGCATGTGTATTGGCTCTTTCTGAATAAGTAAATACATGAAAATAGGATGCGCTGATTGCTTTTAAAAAATCAACAGTCTCTTTAAAATCATCTTCAGTTTCGCCTGGGAAGCCTGTAATAACATCGACACCTATACCGCAATGGGGCATTAAGTTTTTTATAAGAGATATTTTTTCAGCATACAATTCTTTCTTATATCTTCTGCGCATCAACCCGAGAATTTTATTGCTGCCACTTTGTAAAGGAATATGAAAATGGGGCATAATTTTTTTACTCTTCGCAACAAGGTGAATTATTTCACTAGATAATAAATTCGGCTCTATTGATGAAATACGGTATCGCTCAACATCTGCATTACATTCCAGTGCCTGTAATAATTTATAGAAATCTTCATTTGGTTTTTTACCATTATCATCTTTCCCAAAATCTCCAAGGTTAATACCAGTAAGAACAATCTCTTTTACACCTGCAGCTGCTATTTTTTTTACTTCATGCAAAACATTCTCAATTGTGTTGCTCCTGCTTTTTCCACGAGCCATAGGAATCGTGCAAAATGAACAGTTGTAATCACATCCATCCTGGACTTTTAAAAATGCCCTTGTTCTGCTATTAAGTGAAAATGAAGAATTAAATCCATTTACCTCTTCAATATCACAACTGCATATTTTTGCCGGATCACCTTTTGTAAGCTGTTGAAGATGATTTATAATATTAAATTTTTCTGCCGCGCCAAGTACCAGGTTAACGCCTTCAATGGCAGCGATTTCTTCAGATCTTAATTGGGCATAGCATCCCGTAATTACAACAATTGCTTCTGGTGCTTTGCGCTGTATCCTTCTCACGAGTTGCCGGCATTCCTTATCTGCATTGTCAGTAACCGAGCACGTATTAATCACATACACATCAGCTTCCTCAGTAAAATCTTTTTTTACAAAACCATCCTGTTCCAGCAACCTTTCGATCGAAGAAGTTTCAGAATAGTTAAGCTTGCAGCCTAAGGTATGTAACGCAACTGATTTACCGTGTGACATAAGCCTGCAAAAATAATAATCCTTCCTGTAACAGTTTCAATATCCATTCATAAAAATTAACTTGTGAGAAATCGTTGTATTGAATAAAAGAAAAAATACTTTCATTTTTATAATAATCATTGCCGTACTAGTTCTTATTAAAATGGTTACTTTTTTCAGGCAACATTCATCCGATAGTAATTCTATGGATGTAAACTCTTTTCGAAATACATCTCATCTTAAATTAACAAAACACGCAAAATGTAGGATGGAATGCAGGCATATTACTTTACAGGAAATAAAAGAGATTTTACAAAAGGGGAATGAAAATTTTGCTAAAAGCGGGGAGGGCAGCAAGGGAGACAAAATCTATGCACTTGAGGGTTATAGCTCAGAACTCCAGCATATACGTATAATAGTAGCTCCGGAAAATAATGAAGTTGCCGTAATTACATGCATTGACCTTGATAAAGATTGGCCGTGCAATTGTAATTAGCATTTGAAAATATATTAAATCATTTCTATGTATTTTTGACCCTAGATTAGCCATCCAAATGAAGATAAAATCTTTCCTGGCAAAGCCATATGCCAGCTATACATATAAGCAGATAAGAAAAGGTATGCTCACTGCTGCCGCTGACCAGGAGCAGGTCTTTCAATCCTTAATTAAAACAGGTTTAAAAACTGAATTCGGAAATGAGCATCATTTCGATAAAATAAAAAATCATGATGATTTTGTAAAAAATGTTCCAATAAGGGAATATGAAGACTTCAAGAAATATATAGAGAAAATAAAACAGGGGAAGCATAATGTTTTATGGAAAGGTGTGCCTATTTATTTTGCAAAAACGAGTGGCACAACAAGCGGAATTAAATACATACCCATTACTAAAGATTCCATATCCAATCATATAAATTCTGCCAGGGATGCCCTTCTTTGCTATATGGGAGAAACAGGCAATACCCAATTTGCAAATGGCAAGATGATATTTCTTAGTGGCTCTCCCGATCTTGAAAGAGTAGGAGGTATTCCCACAGGAAGGCTTAGTGGTATCGTTAACCATCATATTCCAAGATATCTTCGTTCAAACCAATTACCCACCTTTGAAACCAATTGTATTGAAGATTGGGAAGCAAAGCTTGAAAAAATAGTTGAAGAAACTATTGATGAAAAAATGACTTTGATAAGTGGTATTCCACCCTGGATGCAAATGTATTTTGATGAGCTTGTAAAAAAGACTGGCAAAAAGATAAAAGATATTTTTCCTGAGTTTAGCGTGATGGTACAGGGGGGCGTAAATTACGAGCCTTATAAATCAAAGCTGGTTGAAACCATCGGAAAAGAAATTGATACTATTGAACTGTATCCGGCAAGTGAAGGTTTTTTTGCTTTCCAGGATAGCCAGAAAGAGGAGGGATTGCTGCTAAATACTAATAGCGGAATATTTTTTGAATTTGTACCTGCTGCAGAAATTTTCGATGAAATTCCTACCAGGCTTACGCTTAAAGATGTAAAGCTGAACGAAAATTATGTATTGATTATTAGTAACAATGCAGGTTTGTGGGCATATAATGTTGGGGATACTATAAAATTTGTATCGCTTAGTCCGTACCGCATTGTAGTAACGGGAAGAGTGAAGCACTATATTTCAGCATTTGGTGAACATGTTATTGGTGAAGAGGTAGAGGCAGCATTAATGAATACGGCGGATGAAGAAAATATTAAAGTAACTGAATTTACCGTTGCCCCAAAAATTTCAAATGATGATCAAAAAAGCTTTCATGAATGGTTTATCGAGTTTGAAAATTTACCGCTAAGCCTTGAGAGATTCGAGAAAAAAGTTGATCAGAATTTAAGAAAGAAAAATATTTATTATGATGATCTTATTAAAGGAAATATTCTTCAGCCATTAAAAATATCGCCTGTTCAAAAGAACGGTTTTATAAATTATATGAAAAGCATTGGAAAGCTTGGAGGACAAAATAAAGTGCCTCGTTTAAGCAACGACAGGATTATTGCCGACAAACTGCAACATTGGGTTAAAAAGCCCGCCGCTGAAACAATAACAAATTCTTAAAAACGTTTTCGATATTAAATTGTAAAAACCTATACATTTGTATTCTACTATAAATAATTAAAAAGGTGAAAGGATTGTATTTTTTAATTTCTTCATTTTCTTCAGCTTATTCCAACGCTGAACAAAACAGGCCAGTGCGCTGTTTTTTCCGACCTGGTTACTGATAGGCCGAGCAGTGATATTGCCCCTATCAGTGAAAAAATCCCCGCTCACACCACATAATTCAATTATTTAAACAAACGCAAAGTGGAACAATCAAAAATAATTGTTCGTGTTGCAACTTCCGCTGATTTCAAATATGCTCAAATCATCACCGATGAAATGGCTAACTCTGCGCAGGCAAGAGGAACTGGTATTGCAAGACGTTCAACAGAATATATACAACAAAAAATGAGGGAAGGCAAAGCAGTAATTGCCGTAAATGAAGCCCATGAATGGGTAGGTTTTTGCTATATAGAGGCATGGGGGAAGGAAGGCTTCGTAGCGAATAGTGGTCTTATAGTGGCACCTTCATTCAGAAAAACAGGTATTGCAAAAAGTATCAAAAGGAGAGTATTTGATCTCTCACGCGAAAAATACCCTAAAGCAAAAATCTTTGGTCTTACAACTGGTCTTGCAGTAATGAAAATTAATAGTGATCTCGGTTATGAGCCGGTTACTTATAGTGAGCTTACTGATGACGAAAATTTTTGGGCAGGCTGTAAGAGCTGTGTTAACTACGATATACTGATGAGCAAGGAAAGAAAGAATTGCATGTGTACCGCAATGCTTTATGATCCTGCTGATCACTACGAGCCAGCAGAAACTGCAGCTGACTTCAAAGAAAATTCCAAAATGTATGAACGTTTCATGCGCCTAAAGCAAAGCAGGCTTATTAAATTTTTAAAAGGAAAAAAGAGTGATAAAAGTAAGTCAATCCTAAGTGTTTTCTTTAATCTCTAAAACGAATTAATGAGCAAAAAAGTGGTTATTGGGTTTAGCGGCGGCCTTGATACTTCATATTGTGTAAAATATTTTACCAATGAATTAAATTATGAAGTACACAGCATTATTGTAAATACAGGAGGTTTTACTGGCAAAGAATTAGAAGATATTGAGAAACATGCTAAAGTGCTAGGAGTTACTACCCATACCACGGTTGAAGCAACAAAGAGTTATTATGATTCTATAATTAAATATCTTATTTACGGAAATGTTCTCAAGAACAATACCTATCCTTTAAGTGTAAGTGCAGAAAGGCTTTCACAGGCTTTGCACATCGCAGAGCATGTCAAGAAATTACATGCTGATGCTGTTGCTCATGGAAGTACAGGTGCAGGAAATGACCAGGTACGCTTTGACATGATCTTCCATATTATGATTCCTGGGGTAGAAATTATTACTCCTATTCGCGACATGCAATTATCAAGGCAGGAAGAGATTGATTACCTAAAATGCAAGGGGGTGAAAATGAATTTTGAGAAATCGGCTTATTCGATAAATAAGGGCCTTTGGGGTACAAGTGTTGGTGGGAAAGAAACATTATTATCAAATGGAATGATCCCCGAAGAAGCATGGCCAACACAATTAAAAAATAAAGAGCCGCAGGAGGTGAAATTACATTTTCAAAATGGTAATCTTCTTGGTATTAATGATAAAATATTTCATCATCCGGTGGAAGCGATTCAATATTTACAGACGCTTGCAGGCCCTTATGCCATAGGCCGGGATATACATGTGGGAGATACCATAATCGGGATCAAAGGCCGTGTCGGTTTTGAAGCGGCTGCGCCGGTTATAATTATAAAAGCACACCATGCTTTGGAAAAACATGTGCTTACGAAATGGCAATTGAATCTTAAAAACCAGCTCTCAGAATTTTATGGTAACTGGCTGCACGAAGGGCAAGTACTCGATCCCGTTATGCGTGACATAGAGGCATTTCTAGAATCTTCACAACAACATGTTACCGGGAATGTTTATGTGCAATTGATGCCTTATCGCTACCAGGTTACAGGCATAGAATCACCATTTGATCTTATGAACAGTAAATTCGGGAAATACGGAGAAATGAATACAGGCTGGAGCGGGAGCGATGTAAGAGGCTTCAGTAAAATTTTTGGCAATCAAACAGCTATTTATCATGCTGTAAAAAATAGTCCCTCATGAAAAATAAAATTAAGGCAGGAATTATAGGAGGGGCTGGATATACGGGAGGTGAGATGATACGGCTGTTAATAAATCATCCGTCTGTTAAGTTAATATTTGTACATAGTAAAAGTAACGCAGGTAAAAATTTACATTCCGTTCACCAGGATTTGGTCGGTGAAACTGAGATGCAGTTTTCCGAAAAAACTAACGACGACATCGATGTGCTTTTTTTATGCGTAGGCCATGGTGATTCAAAAAAATACCTGCAACAAAATGAAATTCCGGGACATGTAAAAATTATTTCTCTTTCAGAAGATTTCAGGCTTAAAAAAAATTCGGCTTTTAAAACCAGGACATTTATTTACGGTCTTCCGGAAATTAATAAAGCAATTATAAAAAAAGCTGATAACATTGCGAACCCTGGTTGTTTTGCTACAGCTATTGAACTCGGATTGTTGCCACTTGCAAAAATGAATTTAGTGCAGGATGTTTATACAACAGGCATTACGGGTTCTACCGGGGCCGGGCAAACGTTTTCCACAACTTCCCATTTTTCATGGAGGCAAAATAATATACAGGCGTATAAATCATTAACGCATCAGCATCTCAATGAAATAAATGAATCTTTGCAATCACTTTCAGGTACAGCCGCTTCCATACATTTTATACCCTGGCGTGGAGATTATACAAGAGGTATTTTTATTACATCACAATTGAAATGTTCAAAAAGCCTTGATGAGATTTATAAGATTTATCGTGCGTTTTATAAGGGCCATCCATTTATAAAGATCAGCGATGAATCCATATTTTTAAAACAGTCAGTTAATACCAATAATTGTTTTATTCATATTGAGAAAGAAGAAGATAATCTTGTTGTTCATTCCACTATTGATAATTTATTAAAAGGTGCAAGCGGCCAGGCAATGCAAAATATGAACCTGATGTACGGCTTCGATGAAACGGAAGGACTAAAGCTCAAAGCAAATTATTTTTAGTAAGGGTACCTATTGCAGGTATCCCTGTAAAAATTAATTTAAAAAATAAATGAAATGAAGCTTTTTGATGTTTACCCGACAAATGATGTTAATATTGTCAAAGCCCTTGGCTCGTACGTTTGGGATGATAAAGGCGTGGAATATCTCGACATGTATGGCGGCCATGCCGTTATAAGTGTAGGTCATACTCATCCTTATTGGGTACGAAGAATTGAAGAACAGCTTGAAAAAATCGCGTTCTATTCCAATTCTATACAAATCCCCATTCAGCAAAAACTTGCTGATAGGCTCGGTAAAATTTCAGGTAAAAATGATTACCAGTTATTTCTTTGTAATTCCGGCGCCGAAGCGAATGAGAATGCCTTGAAGCTTGCATCATTTTATAATGGCCGCAAAAAGATTATTTCTTTTTCAAAGGCCTTTCATGGACGTACTTCATTAGCTGTAGCGGCAACTGATAATCCATCTATTATAGCTCCGGTAAATGAAACTGAAAATGTAATTTTTCTTCCTTTCAATGATAAAGAAGCTTTGCAAAATTATTTTAATGAATATGGTGATGAGGTATGTGCAGTAATTGTGGAAGGCATACAAGGTGTGGGTGGAATTAATATTGCTTCTCCATCTTTCCTGCAACTCATTCGTAAACTTTGTAATGAAAATGGTTCAGTATTTATTGCAGATTCAGTTCAATGCGGGTATGGCAGAAGCGGCAAATTTTATTCTCATGATTTTGCCGGTGTTGATGCTGATATTTATACAATGGCAAAAGGAATGGGCAACGGTTTTCCTGTAGCGGGAATATCAATCGCACCTCGTATAAAATCTAAGCATTTTATGTTAGGCACTACCTTTGGCGGCAATCATCTTGCATGCGCAGCTGCACTGGCCGTTCTTGAAATAATTGATGATGAAAATTTAATGCAAAATGCTGAAGAGACAGGTAATTATTTAATGGAAGAGATTAAGAAAATTGATCACTTAAAAAATGTGCGTGGCAAAGGGTTAATGATTGGATTAGATGTTCCCCCGGAATTAAAGGATTTGAGAAAAAACCTTTTGATAAAGCATAAAATATTTACAGGGGAGGCAAAGCCAAATGTAATAAGACTTTTGCCCTCCCTCGCATTAACAAAAGATGATGCTGATAAATTTTTATTTGCATTAAAGGATGAGGTTTCTACACTCTCCACGCAACATATTGAAGCTGCTGCATCACAGCTATCGTGAAAAATGATACATTTACATTTTAAGTAAAAGACATATTGAAAAACTTTCTTTCCGTAAAAGATGCGGGAAATATCGAAGACCTGGTTAGCTCCGCCATTGATTTCAGAAATCATCCTTTATCACAACCGGACCTTGGAAAAAGTAAGCGTCTTGGTTTAATCTTTCTAAACCCCAGCCTGCGGACAAGATTAAGCACCCAGGTTGCGGCGCAAAACCTTGGAATGGAAGCATTAGTTTTCAATGCATCACAGGATGGATGGTCGCTTGAATTTGAAGAAGGTGCTATTATGAATGGTACTTCAGTTGAGCATGT
This sequence comes from Chitinophagaceae bacterium, assembly GCA_036007765.1. GTDB lineage: Bacteria > Bacteroidota > Bacteroidia > Chitinophagales > Chitinophagaceae > Ginsengibacter. The sequence continues at coordinate 10,011 of DASYOM010000003.1, forward strand.
AAAAGATGCAGCGCCTATACTTGGCCGTTACTTCGATATATTGGGCCTTCGCACTTTTCCTTCTTTAAAAAACAGGGCAGAAGATTATGCTGAAAATGTTATGAAACAATTTGTAAAATATTCAGGCATTCCCATTATAAGCCTTGAAAGTGCCACGGTACATCCTTTGCAGAGCCTTACTGATATTATTACTATTACTGACCATCTTCCTGTAAAAAATAAGGCAAAATCCAAAGTTGTATTGACCTGGGCACCGCATGTAAAACCTTTGCCGCAGTGTGTTGCCAATAGCTTTAGTGAATGGATAAATGCCTGGGGAAAATGTGACTTTACTATTGCACATCCACAAGGTTACGAATTGGATAAAGAGTTTACTAAGGATGCAACAATTACTAGCGACCAGGCAGAAGCGCTGCAGAATGCTGATTTTGTATATGTAAAAAACTGGAGCAGTTACAAAGACTATGGAAAAACAGAAAAGGATGGTAGTAGTTGGATGCTTACTAATAAGAAATTATCACTTACTAATAATGCAAAGGTCATGCATTGCCTGCCTGTACGCAGAAACGTTGAATTAAGCGATGAAGTGCTGGACAGTCCAAATAGCATTGTAACAGAGCAGGCAGCCAATAGGGTATGGGCTGCACAAGCTGTATTGGCAAACATCTTAAAGGATATTCCATGAGTGAAAAAAAAATGCGTGTGGAAATTCCTGTTGGAAAGGATCGTCAAAGGAAGGAATTATTTATAATTAAAATTGGTGGTAATGTAATTGACGATGACCAGGCGTTGTTTTCCTTTTTGAAAGATTTTTCAAGTATTAAAGCCAAAAAAATCCTTGTACATGGTGGTGGAAAAATTGCAACTTCTATTGGCGATAAGCTTGGCATTCAGTCAAAATATATTGATGGGCGAAGGATAACAGATGATAAAACAATTGACCTGGTAACAATGGTATACGGTGGACTTGTAAATAAAAAAATTGTTGCTTGCCTGCAATCGTTAAAATGTTTTTCAATTGGCCTAACAGGTGCTGATGCGAACTTGATGCCTGCAAGAAAACGGGCAGTAAAAGAAATTGATTATGGATGGGCTGGTGATGTAGATGCAGATGATATCAATACCGATACATGGCAAATGTTTTTAGATGACGGGCTTGTTCCCGTACTGGCACCACTTACGCATGATAGTCATGGTCATATATTAAATACAAACGCAGATACAATGGCAGCAGTTCTTTCAGTAAGTCTCTCAAAACGGTACGAAGTAAAGTTGATCTACTGTTTTGAAAAAGATGGGGTGCTTGAAAATGTAAATGATGACACTTCTATAATAACACAATTGGATAGCAATCTTTATCAGCAGTTGAAAGAAAATAAAAAACTTAATGCAGGTATTTTGCCAAAAATTGATAATGCGTTTGATGCGGTAAATAATGGAGCACAAACAGTAATCATTGGAAATTCTTCTAATGTAAGTCAATTAATAAATGGCGAAAGCGGGACTAAAATATCAGGATGAATAATGAAATAAATGATATCGAAAGTGTAGTTCCAGGTAAGAACGGATTGATAATGCCTCCGGGCCCGGAAATTTTTCAGGGTGCAATTACATTATTGAAGCAACTTATTTCAACTCCTTCAGTCAGCAAAGAGGAAGAGAAAACAGCTACAGCATTAGAAAATTTCTTGAAACAAAAAAATATTAAAGTAAATCGTAGCCTTAATAATGTATGGGCGCTAAATAAATATTTTGATCCAAATAAATTTACCATTCTTCTGAATTCTCACCATGATACGGTGAAGCCCAATGGAGGCTATACAATAGATCCTTTTGCTCCTTTCGAAGAGGAAGGTAAGCTTTATGGCCTGGGAAGTAATGATGCAGGAGGAGCCTTGGTTTCATTAGTGTCAGTGTTTGTTCATTTTTATTCTATTGAGAATCTTCCTTTCAATTTGGTATTAGCTGCTACCGCGGAAGAAGAAATTTCCGGACATAACGGTATTGAATACCTGCTTCCAATTCTTCCAAAAATTGATTGTGGAATTGTGGGAGAGCCTACACTTATGAAAATGGCTGTTGCAGAGAGAGGCCTTTTTGTACTGGACGGCACTGCAAAAGGTATAGCTGGGCATGCAGCACGCAATGAGGGGGTAAATGCTATATACATTGCAATGAAAGATATTCAATGGTTCAATACTTATCAATTTGACAAAAAATCCCCGCTGCTGGGTGCTGTGCACATGTGTGTGACATCAGTAGATACGGTCAACAAAGCCCATAATATTGTACCTTCAGAATGCAGTTTTATAGTGGATATAAGAGTGAATGAATTATATACATTTGAAGAATTGCTTTCTGTTATAAATCAAAATATTAAAAGTGAAATAAAGCCAAGGAGTACAAGGTTGCGGCCTTCATTTATTGATAGCAAGCATCCTTTGGTGATTGCAGGGAATTCTAATAATCTTGAGTCTTACGGTTCACCAACCTGTTCTGATAAAGCTTTGATGCCGTTCCCAACTTTAAAGATCGGGCCGGGTGATTCTGTCAGAAGCCACAGTGCAGATGAATACATTTTTATCGATGAGATAAGGGAGGGTATTGCCGGATATTTTGAAATATTAAAAAATATAAACATTACCAAATAAAGTATAAAAATGACAATGAAGCTCTGGGAAAAAAATACATCAGCATTACAGGAAGTAGAAACTTTCACTGTAGGTAAAGATCGTGAACTTGACATGTATCTTGCACCTTTTGATGTATTGGGTTCTCTTGCTCATATTCAAATGTTGAGATCAATTGATTTGCTAACTGAAGAAGATTTCGAAAAATTAAAAAATAGCCTGAAGGATATTTACAATGATATTGTAGATGGGAAATTTTTTTTAGAACGGGGCGTGGAAGATGTGCATTCACAGGTTGAATTCCTGCTGACCAATAAATTAGGAGATACCGGAAAAAAAATTCACAGTGCCCGTTCTAGAAACGACCAAGTTCTACTGGACATAAAGCTTTACCTGCGCCGCGAAATTGAAGATCTCGTTACAGAAATGAATGAATTTTTTACTCTTCTCATTCAACAAAGCGAGAAGTATAAAGATTACCTGATGCCGGGTTACACTCACCTACAGTTGGCAATGCCATCATCATTTGGGCTTTGGTTTGGCGCATACGCTGAAAGCTTTGCAGATGATATGATCATATTGCATGCATCATGGGAAATAGTAAATAAAAATCCTTTAGGCTCCGGAGCAGGCTTTGGTTCTTCGTTTCCAATAGATCGGGAACTTACAACAGAATTACTCGGCTTCGATGATCTGAATTATAATGTAGTATATGCACAAATGGGCCGTGGGAAAACCGAGCGTATAGTTGCGCAAGCCCTTGCAAATATTGCGGCGACGCTTGCCCGTCTCAGTATGGATGCCTGCCTGTACCTTAATCAGAATTTTGATTTTATTTCTTTTCCTGATGAACTTACGACCGGAAGCAGTATTATGCCACATAAAAAAAATCCAGATGTCTTTGAGCTTATAAGAGCGCATTGCAACAGGGTACAGGCATTACCAAATGAAATAATGATGATGGCTGCCAACCTGCCTTCAGGTTATCATCGTGATTTTCAATTGTTGAAAGAACATATTATCCCGGCTTTTGAAAACCTTAATGCCTGTTTAATAATGGCAAATAAGATGATTGAAAATATTGAGGTAAAGAGAGATCTTTTGAAGAATGAAAAATATAAATACCTGTTTACTGTTGAGGAAATGAACAAGCTTGTGTTGAAAGGAACTCCTTTAAGAGATGCCTATAAAAAAATCGCGGAAGATATAGAGGATAACAAATTCAGTTATGATGCTGAGATTAAACATACTCATGCCGGCTCAATAGGCAATCTCCAGAATGAAACAATCGTTGAAATGATGAATAAAATTACAGCCCGTTTCAATTTTACAAAAGTGAATGATGCGTTACAAAAATTATTAGAGTAAATTGCCAACCTTCAGTTATTTGGATTTCTGCTTTAGATATCCATAAGATTTATAGAATAGAAATGTATGGATGAGGTAATAAAAAAAAGGATCGCGATTTTTGGTTCTACAGGTTCCATTGGCACACAGGCTTTGGAGGTGATTGAGGCAAACCCTGATTTGTTTGAAGTTGAGATTTTAACGGCGCAGAACAATGGCGAGCTTTTAATAAAACAGTCATTAAAGTTTTTGCCAAATGCTGTGGTCATTGGTGATGAGACGAAATATGACAAGGTAAAATCTGCCCTAAGTTCAAGTAATATTAAAGTTTTTACAGGTGCTTCTGCTCTTGAAGAAGTTGCGGATTTCGATACTTATGATATGATGTTGGCCGCGATCGTAGGATTTGCAGGTTTAGCGCCCACTTTAAAAGCTGTTGAAAAAGGCAAAGCTGTTGGCCTGGCAAATAAAGAAACTTTAGTGGTCGCAGGTGATATTGTGATGCAAAAAGCATTAGAGAACCGCACGCCAATAATACCCGTCGATAGCGAACATTCTGCCATATTTCAATGCCTTGTCGGTGAAACAAGAAATAAAATTGAAAAAGTTATTTTAACCGCTAGTGGTGGACCTTTCCTTGGAAAGAAACCTAATTTTCTGGTGAATGTTAAGAGGGATCATGCTTTGCAGCATCCTAACTGGACGATGGGTGCAAAAGTCACAATCGATTCCGCAACATTGATGAATAAAGGGCTTGAGATGATTGAAGCTAAATGGCTTTTTAATTTATCGCCCGACCAGATACAGGTTGTTATTCATCCGCAAAGTATTATACATAGTATGGTCCAGTTTGAAGATGGAAGTGTAAAAGCGCAAATGGGTTTACCTGATATGAAGCTGCCAATACAATATGCGCTTGCTTTTCCTTACAGGATTGCAAACAACAGCCCGAGGGCAAATTTCCGTAAGATTCCTAATTTGAATTTTGAAGAACCTGATATAAAAACTTTTCGCAACCTTGTATTAGCAACTACTGCTTTGGAAAAGGGCGGCAATTTGCCCTGTGTGCTTAATGCGGCTAACGAAATTGCTGTATGGGCCTTCTTAAATAACCGTATAGGTTTCCTGGATATGACGGCAGTTGTGGAAAAAACTATGGACAAAATAGACTTTATAAAAAAGCCAAATCTTGCAGAATATTTTGAAAGCGATGGAGAGGCTCGTAATTTCGCCGCTTCTTTGTTAAATATTTAGCCCCCTATCCCCCAGAGGGGGGAAGAATGAAAATTCTATTTCAGGGTAAATAATGATAATAATATTTGATAAAATTAAAAAGCCCCTTTTGGGGTTGGGGTATATCTTATGACATTATTAGCAATAAACTGGCAGCACGTAGGCTTGCAGGCAGGGTATCTTATATTCTCGTTATCAATCCTGGTAATTATTCATGAATTCGGACATTACATTACTGCAAAATGGTTTAAATGCCGCGTTGAAAAATTCTATCTTTTTTTTGATCCATGGTTTTCCCTTGTAAAGAAAAAAATAGGTGAAACAGTTTATGGCATCGGATGGCTTCCCTTGGGCGGGTATGTAAAAATAGCCGGGATGGTTGATGAGAGTATGGATAAGGAACAGTTAAAACAACCGCCGCAGCCATGGGAATTCAGGAGCAAGCCGGCATGGCAGCGCCTCATCATTATGCTTGGCGGAGTTACTATGAATATACTGCTTGCTTTTTTTATTTACGCGATGATACTTTATCATTGGGGAGAACAGAAACTACCGATTGCCAATGCACAGTATGGGATATGGGTGACTGATAGCCTGTTGACTGATATCGGGTTAAGAAATGGCGATAAAATTGTAGCGGTTAATGATGAACCTATTGAATATTTTAATGACCTGCCGGCAAAAATTCTTTTAGGGAAAAAAATTACTGTTAACAGGAACGGTGAGACGAAGACCATCAATATTCCTGTAAATATGATTGAAAAGCTGGTTGAGAAAAAAGGAAAACGCAATACCCTTATAATGCCAAGGATGCCATTGATTGTAGGATCTTTTGAAGATAAAAAATTTTCAAATGCCAGGCAGGCAGGTTTAGAACCATATGATAAAATTATAAAGGTTGATTCAACTCCTGTGGAGTTTTTTGATGAAATGACATCTGTTTTAGACACTAAAAAAGGGGATAGTGTTACTGTCTCTTTTATACGCAACCAGGCACCTATGCAAACCAGGGCCTTAATTGATAAGGATGGAAAAATAGGATTTTACGTTATTGATATTGACCAGGCAGATAGCCTTGGATTACTCAGGCAGGAAAATAAAACATACGGATTTCTCGCTTCATTCCCGGCTGGAGTTAAGAAAACAGGGCAGCAACTGGATTTTTATATTCAACAGTTTAAGTTAATCCTTAATCCTAAAACCGGGGCTTATAAAGGGCTTGGAGGTTTTAAAACTATGGCATCTATCTTCCCCTCAAGCGGTTGGAACTGGGAAGCCTTTTGGAATATCACAGCCTTTTTCTCGATCATACTTGCATTCATGAATCTTCTGCCGATACCTGCATTAGATGGCGGCCATGTGTTATTTACATTAATTGAAATGATCTCCGGTCGTAAGCCAAGTGATAAATTCCTTGAGTATGCGCAAATTGCCGGAATGGTAGTTCTCTTTGCCCTTATGCTTTTCGCCAATGGTAATGATTGGTTTGGTTGGGGAAGGGGGAAATAATTTATGTGGGATGTTGGATGTAAGGTGTTCGATGTTTTGACCAATATCACATCGTACATCACAGATCGTAAATCGTACATTGCTCTCTAAAGCTCTATTCCAATTTTTTTCATCAAAATAGATGCATTCAAACTATTACAAACACCCGGCTTCAGCAGATAGTCAAAATATAATTCATCATTGCTTACCTGAACATCGAAATGATAATTGATAATATTTTCGGGGAAATCACTTTTTAATTTTGCCAGCTCAAGATCATGCGTTGCAATAATTGCTGCAGCATGATGGTTAATTAATTGTTTCATCAGCGCAACAGATCCGGTGTGCCTGTCAAGAGAATTAGTTCCTCTCAAAATCTCATCCAGCAGGATAAAAACTTTTTCTCCGTTATTTACTTTTTCGATAATCGTTTTTAGTTTTTTTAATTCAGCATAGAAGGTGGATGTGCTTTCCTCAAGGTTATCTGTAATGCGCATGCTGCTTACTATTTGCACGTGCGACGCTTTAAAAGTTTTAGCACACACCGGTGCTCCGGCCATTGCTAAAACTATATTCACTCCTATGCTGCGTAAGTAAGTGCTTTTGCCTGCCATATTAGAACCCGTTACCAGCATAATTTCTCCGTCATGCTTTATATCAATATCATTATCTATTCTTTTCTTTTTTAAAATTAGCGGGTGCCCTATTTCTTTTCCTTCTATAAAAAAATATTCTGGTATAATTGATGGAAATGTCCAGGCAGGCTCATTGAAATACAGTGTTGCAAAACTGTTTAACGCCTCAATATGCCCTAACGTTTCAAACCAGTTGCGAATGTTATTTTGGTTCCCTGATTTCCATTGTTCAAGATCCAATACCTGTTGCAGGTTCCAAAGCAATAAAATATTTAATGGCGCGGATATTACAAGGTTGTATCTAAGATCAAGCTTGTCCAATATTTTTTTTATAATCCTGATTTCCTGGGATGCCTTTTTATTTTGCTGAATAAAATTCATTTGCAGATCGCGGAACAATTGACTTTCAAAGTTGGCTGTTTCAATATGTCGTATGCTAACAGAAAACACATCAAGTTCGTCAGCCATTTTAGATAATTTCTCATGAATAGGAGCTATGATGTTATTCATTTGGTAAGCGATGATGGCAAAAAGTAATAAAAAAAAATAAAATATCCCGGAAGGCACAATGTCAAAAATGTATAACGTAACGATACTTAAAATAATAACAGGTAATAAATAGCGCAGCCATTTCCATGGCTTAAATTGAGAAAATGCCGGAGCTTCTTGTACCCAAGTTTCAAGCCGGCGTTGTGTAGAAAATAAAATTTGCTTTTCCCTTCCCCTGGCTTGTAAATACTGCCGCCATTGTGTTTCAGGGGATAATTCTTTTATGGCCAATTGCCTTTGAAGTATTAACTCCTGGCTCGCAGGATGTTTTAAATAATCGGCTAACTGGCTGCCTCCCATTTCAGAAGAAGCACGATTTATAAATTGAAATAACGAAGCCCTTCCGAAAACGTCGAGGTCATTTGAATATAAATGATCTGCAGGTGCATATTGATTACCTCCGTCAAAATCATAAAAATCTCCCTGGATAAATTTTAATTCATCTTTATTAATGTTTATTAAATGGTTTACATGATTGATAGCTTCTTTATTGGCAAGATCAGCAAAAAGTAATTTTGTAAAAATGATAAGCAATAAAACGCTGGCGATTATTACATACAAAATACCCAATGACCATAATATATAGAAAGCAACGATAATTGCAGCGATGCTACCGAAACGCAGCCAGCCTAAATAAGATTTCCGTTGTTTTAGTTTTTTAAGATCAACTTCTAAATCCTGGATTCTTTTATTGTAAAAATCTAGTGGTTCCATTTAAAAATTTTTGTGCAACAATAAATAAAATAGTTTTGGCGATACGCTAACTGCGAAGCAGTTTGGCAA
>DASYOM010000004.1:0-30075 GCA_036007765.1 Chitinophagaceae bacterium
CACTTACACCATCGGCGTAAAGCAAGGCTTTACTATAAAAGAAGTTATGTCAATCTATGCGGAGTCTGTAAAAGATATCGCGATGATCCTGCTGATTATAGCGAGTGCAGGGGCATTGAAGCAAGTGCTTATCGATAGTGGTGTAAGCGATCAGATTGCTTCGCAGTTGCATGGAGTAAACATATCGCCACTTGTACTTGCATGGATCATCGCTGCTATTATAAGAATTTGTATTGGTTCAGCTACAGTGGCAGGTCTTACCACGGCTGGTATACTTGCGCCAATAATATCACAAAGTAATGTAAACCCATGTTTAATGGTTTTATCTATTGGCGCCGGAAGCCTTGCATGTTCTCATGTAAATGATTCCGGGTTTTGGTTGTTCAAGGAATATTTTAACCTGAGCATAAAAGATACCCTACGTTCATGGACTTTAATGGAATCAATTATTTCTGTTGTCGGACTTGGCGGTGTATTAGTTTTAAACCTCTTTGTATAATTATTAAAATTTAATTCGTGGAAATTAACAACGCTTCAAAAAATTTTGAACAAACAGGATTAATACTTCCACCTGCGCCGAAGCCCATGGGAGTTTATAAGCCCTTTTTAATTGTTGGCAATCACCTGTATGTTTCGGGGCATGGGCCATTTAAAACTGACGGAACATTGATCATTGGTCAGGTAGGTGTAGATATGGATTTAGATGAAGGGAAATTTGCCGCACAGCAAGTAGGCTTATCTATCTTATCAACAATTGTTGCAGGTATCGGGCACCTTGATAAAGTAAAGCGTGTAATAAAAATTTTAGGCATGGTAAACTGTAAAGCAGATTTTATAAAACATCCCTATATTATTGATGGTTGCAGTGAACTATTTAAAAAAATATGGGGCGAAGAAAATGGTGTTGGAGTTAGAAGCGCAGTTGGCATGGGTTCATTGCCTGACAATATACCTGTTGAAATTGAGGCTTTATTTGAATTGTATTAATATAAGATCAATCTTAAGATGAAGTGAAAGACGAATGGTATCATATAAAAAGTATTGATGCAATTGATTCCCCTGCTTTGGTTGTCTACCGTGAAAGAGTAGCCGAAAACATCTGCACATTAATTTCGATGATAGATAATGTGAAAAGATTACGCCCTCATGTTAAAACTCACAAAACAAAAGAAGTTTCAGAATTGCTGATGGATGCCGGCGTTAGTAAGTTTAAATGTGCTACCATAGCTGAAGCTGAAATGCTTGGAATAGCAATTGCGCCAGATGTACTATTGGCATATCAGCCAATAGGCCCTAAGCTTAAGCGTTTTGTTGAATTAATAAAAAAATATCCTGGTACAAAATTTTCCTGTTTAGTTGATAACATAGTTGCTGCGAAAAATATAAGTGCTCATGCTTTAGACAATGATATTAAAATACCAGTATATATTGATTTAAATGTGGGTATGAACAGGACAGGGATTATCCCCGGAGATGAAGCAATTGAATTATACAAAACATGTGTAAACTTACATGGCATACAGCCAACAGGATTACATATATATGACGGCCACATACGTAATCCTGATATTAATCAGCGCACGATTGAGTGTGACAGTGCTTTTGAGCCTGTGTTGGCTATGCAAAACTTATTAATTCATGAAGGTTTTTCTGAACCAATAATTATTGCCGGAGGTTCACCCACTTTTCCTATACATGCAAAAAGAAGAAATAGAGAATGTAGTCCCGGAACATTTATTTATTGGGACAGAGGCTACCAGCGATCATTTGAAGAACAATCCTTTCTCACCGCAGCTTTGGTTGTTACGCGGATAATTTCTTTACCGGGCGAAAGAAAATTGTGCCTGGATATTGGCCATAAATCTATTGCTGCAGAAAACAATCTTGATAGCCGGGTTTATTTTTTGAATGCGCCTGATCTAAAATTTATCACCCAAAGCGAAGAGCACCTGGTAGTAGAAACTCCTTCAAATCATTCCTTCAAAGTGGGTGATGTTTTTTATGGATTGCCCGTGCACATTTGCCCATCTGTTGCATTATACGAACGTGCATTGATAATAGAAAATAATGAATTAACAAAAGAATGGAAAACAGTTGCAAGAGATAGAAAGATCAGTATTTAAAATTAATTTTCACTACGATGCTTATAATTGATGCACATCTTGATCTTGCCATGAATGCAATGGAATGGAATCGTGACCTTACAAAACACGTCCATGAAATTAATGAAAGAGAAAAAGGATTATCAGATAAACCCGATAGGGGAAATGCTACAGTCTCGTTACCGGAATTAAAGAAGGGAGATATAGGATTAGTAGTGGCTACGCAAATTGCACGATATGTAGCGCCCGGTAATTCTTTGCCGGGATGGAATTCACCGGAACAGGCATGGGCGCAAACGCAAGCCCAGCTTGCATGGTATAATGCAAAGGAAGAAACGGGTGAAATAGTACAGGTAAATAATTTGGCTTCTCTTGAGAAACATATTGCTTTATGGAATGATGAAAATAATAAACAACAAAAACCTGTCGGCTATATTTTAAGCCTTGAAGGTGCAGATTCTTTAATAACTCTTCAACACCTTGAAAGAGCATATCACTATGGTTTACGTGCAATTGGACCCGCGCATTATGGGCCAGGCCGCTATGCGAATGGTACTGATGCAACGGGAGTGATGGGAGCCAACGGGATAGCTTTGCTTAAAGAAATGGAACAACTCAATATTATTCTTGATGCTACTCATTTGTGCGATGATTCTTTCTGGCAGGCGCTCGATAATTTTAAAGGGCACGTGTGGGCCAGCCACAATAATGTGAGGTCGCTGGTAAATCATAACCGGCAGTTTAGTGACGATCAAATAAAAGCTTTGATCGAAAGAGGCGCCGTTATTGGTGGAGCTTTAGATGCCTGGATGATGGTTCCAAATTGGGTAAGGGGAAAATCATCACCAAAGGAAATGAATTGTAATCTTGAAACGATCATTGATCATTTCGATCATATTTGCCAGCTTGCAGGCAATGCCTTACATATTGGTATTGGGACCGATCTTGACGGCGGCTATGGGCGTGAGCAATGCCCTTATGATATCGAAACAATTGCGGACCTGCAAAAGCTTCCATCTTTATTTTATAAGCGTGGATACACTAAAGAAGATGTTGAAAATATTATGCATGGTAATTGGTTACGATTTTTAAGAAATGCGTGGAAGTGATTCCAATTAAGAACTAAAAATGATAAAATAAAAATGTATATAGTTGATAAATGTTAAATGGAAATTATAAAATTTTGACGGTTAGTAATTTTCATAAGTTAGTTTCTCTTCATTGGAGAGGGCGTTTGGGGTGGGGCTTTAGAGTAATCTACCTTTGAGTTCTAAATTTTAAATACATCATGATTAGAATGGGGGAGTACAACCTGCTTAAGGTGATCAAAGAAAAGCCCATGGGCGTATTCCTTGATGATGGCGATATTGGTATTTTATTACCTAAACGTTTTGTTCCTGCAGGTACAAAAATCGGCGATGAAATAAAAGTGTTCTTATACCATGATGGTGAAGACAGGCCAATTGCCACAACGCAGCAACCGTATGGAGTATTAGGAGATATTGTAAAACTGAAAGCGGTAAATGTAACGCACCAGGGAGCTTTTTTAGATTGGGGTTTGATGAAAGACCTATTCATTCCAAAATCTAAGATTCAAAATTATATGCGTCCCATGGGAGAGTATCTTGTAAAAATTGTAATGGATGAACAAACAGGTCGATTAGCTGCAACTGAAAAACTGGACCCATTTTTATCAAATGAAAACCTTACTGTAAAAGTAAAAGATGAAGTAGAACTAATCGTATATCGAAAAACTGATATTGGCTATGAAGTTATCATCAACAAACACCATAAAGGTATTTTACACTTCAATGAAGTGTACCGTAATATTGAGATAGGCGACCATTTCCCCGGCTTTATTAAAAGTATTTTACCTGAAAATAAAATCGATGTAGTGGCAGGAAAGCCAGGCTATACCAGGGTTGAAAATGAAACAGAAAAAGTGTTGCGCTTATTAAAAGAGAATGATGACTACCTTCCTTATCACGATAAATCTTCCCCCGAAGATATTTATTCATTCTTTGGTATGAGTAAAAAAACATTCAAAATGACAACAGGAAATTTGTACAAACAGCACAAATTATTATTCACCAAAACAGGCATTCAATTGGTTGAGGAATAGGAATTTTATTGACAAAAATTATTATCATTTCTGATTAGTACTTTTCTAAGAAATCATCAAGTAATTCAACCCGGAATGTTTCTTCATTTGCCATAAATGTTTTGAGTTTCATGTCTGTTGTTAGAATAAGCTTATTTTTTGTTGCAGAAGCTGCTTCAAACAAGTATGTGTCACTTACTGTATTTCCTCCTTCAACCAATTTGTTTATTATAGCTTCTGATAGTTTAAACTCGTCATCGTCAACAAAAAAACATCTATCGCTATCTAACAAAATCAAATTTATAAATTTGCCGATTTCATTATATGTTTTAATATTATATTGATAATCCTTTTTAAACCTATGAATTTTTCTAAGAAATTCGCTTGGGCGTCTTACAAATATTTTATCCTTTCTTTCTAGGAATTTATTAAGGAAAAGTTCAAGCTTTTGTTTTTCTTCAATTGACGCATCAGGTTTAAAATATTGAGGAAGCCACTCATTAACTACAAACTCCATATAGATTAATCGGTAATTTTGAAGAATGTTTTTATATTGTTTAGTTCTGTGTCATAAAAATTTTTTAAACCACCTTTTATCTGACCGTCTGAGTTAATCTCTTGAAATTCTGTTTTAGTTTCCTTCCTTGTTTTATTTAAATAGTAAACTTTAACTTCTTCGTCCTGAATTTTTCCATCAACCACACTTTTTAAAAGTGAATTGATAAAATGTTCGCTGTGAGTTGAAACTAAAAACTGCTTATCTTCATTCTCTGCCATTTCAATCAATACAGAAACAAGTTTGTCTATAATTGTAGGGTGTAAATGAATTTCAGGTTCGTCAATGCAAACAAATTTATTGTTCTTCTGCATTATCTTGGCAAGAATAGTCACTAATTGATTTGTTCCTAAACCTTCATTTACTAAGTCAGCAGTGAAACCATTTTTTCTATCCATTGTCTGCAGATAAATTGTCGCTATGCCAGGTGGTGAATAAACAGAAAATGTTCTATCAACAATTTTTTCAAGATAGAATGCTACTTTACCAACTAAATCTCTATCATTTCCTAATAGTGATGCAATTTGTTCTTCGGTACTAATTTGAGCACTTAATGGAACAGGATTAAAATATGGTTGAGTGAAACCTCTGCGCAAAGGCACAAAGTCAATTTTTGCGAACTCGGTTATTGGTAATTGAAAAATTTTTTTAAGTAATGCAGTAGTTTGATTAATGATTACTCTCTGAGAAGAGTCTGCAATATTATCAATAAATCCTACTGTTGAAACGCTCAAAATATTTCCAATTATTCCGTTCCAATTAAATTTTATCTGAAGTGAATCGGTTTCAAATTCAAACTCCTCTGCTTTGTTCGCCGGATAAGGAAAAGCAACATCCAGTTTTGCCGAAAACTGATATGGCTTTAGTGAAGTAATTTCCAAAGACGAGGTTACTTTTCCAATGGAAAGTTTGTAAGCGACTTCAATATCACCTTCTTCTGAAACAATTTCCAAAACAATATTTTGGCTTTCATCTTTATTAAAAACAGTTTGAGTAAAACCACCAAGATTTATGAACGGCAAAGTAAGACAAGCATCAATACTTTGATTGGGGTTTGTAATAGTGTTTTTAAGTGCAAGCAAACTATAAATAAAACTTGACTTACCACTATTGTTTGCACCAGTTAAAACAGTAATTTTCCCCAAGGGCAGTTCTGCTTTTCTTAAACTTTTGAAATTTTGTATGTTTAGTGTCTTAATCATTTTTTTTTAATTATCAATTCAATTTAAATAGCAAATATAGCATTGGATATCTTTTATTGGTGAAAACTAGACAGCACAGATTGATCTTCTTCCAAAATCAGTAAATGAATTTGAGAATCTGAGCATTCTCCATTCAAAATTGCAATGTAAAAGCCGTCCCTTCTCCCTCTTTCGATTGTACTTGTATATTTCCTTTATGAAGCATCATTATTTGTTTGCAAAGGCTAAGCCCGATGCCACTTCCATTTTTCTTGGTACTGAAAAACGGAATGAATATTTTATCCATAACTTCTTCCGTCATACCAAGACCATTGTCGGTTACCTTTAATACAACTTTCTTATTATTAAGTGTTGATGCTGACAAAATAATTCTTGGCTCAGGCCTGTCTTTTACAACTTCCATTGCATTCACTACCAGGTTTATTAATACCTGTTCTATAAGATTGCTATCAGCATCTAATACAAGGGCGGTATCTTTCAGCACGATATCCATTTCGATATTTTTCTGCTCAAGAGTCGGCTGCATTAGCTGGTAAAGGCTTTCAAAAAGATCTCTTACATAAATCTTTTTCAAATTAAGTGTCGTGATTTTATTAAGGTTGCGGTAGGTTTCCGCGAATTTTAATAATCCTTCGCTTCTCCTTTTAATCGTATCAATTCCCAGCTCAAGGTCATGAACCGCAGCAGATTTGTTGCCCATATGCATCACTGATTTCTCAAGCCTGTTTTTGAGCGTATCTGCCAAAGATGAAATAGGAGCTACCGAATTCATTATCTCATGCGTCATTACCCCCAGTAATCTTTGCCATGCCTGTGATTCACTTTCATCCAATGCTTCGTTAATGTTTTGAAATGCAATGAGCTTGAATTTTTTTCCTTCAGTTGCAAAAGCAGTGGCTGATAATAATACCTTGAATGATCCTTTTTCAAGATGCGCTTTGGTAACTTTTCCTTCGCCGGGTTTCAGTGCAACAATATCATTATACAATTCATTATCACGTTTTGCAAGCGAATGAATAGTTTTTAGGTAAGGCAATTGCAACATTTGTTTTAATGATTCATTCATCCACATTACTTCACCCGATTCATTTTCATAAGAGAGGATTCCTGTGTCAACCAGCTCAAGAATTTTTTGCAGGTATTGATACTGGGTTTCTTTTTCTTTACTAATGATTTTGAAAGTGCTGTTGATCTGGTTAAAGCCTTCCCGCATTGGCTGTAGCTCAGCAGGGGCATGCTTTACATCGAAGTAGCGGGAAAAGTCGCGATAATGAACTGATTCAACAAATTGCTTGATCTCTTCCTGTGATTTATGTTGAAACCGATATAGTTCTATTAACTGGTAGATAATAACCGGAGCTATTAAAGCAAGATAAGTGTGCCATCCCTTTAATAAAATAAATGTGGTAGCGAAGAGTGTGGCAAATAAAAATATCACTCTTATAATGATTCTAAGCTCTAATCGTTTAATCATAAAAGAAAAAGCCCCCTATCCCCCAGAGGGGGAACGAGAAATATTTTTAAATTGTTAAAGTGTTTAAGTATTTTCATTTCAAATATAAATATGGTAGTTATTAATTTCAATTCATCTGCTAGATCATGCAATCAATCTTGTTCCCCCTCTGGGGATAGGGGGCTATATATCATACTTACTCAATCTCCTGTACAAAGCAGTTCTTGTAAGCCCAAGCTCTTTTGCCGCCCTGCTGATGTTGCCATTGTGTTTTTCAATTACACGTAAAATAGTATTTTTTTCAACCGTATTTAAATTTAAATCCGCAGGTTCTGCTTCCTGGAGAACCGTAGATTCAATTGGAGAAAAAATAAGATCAGATGCTGTAAGCCCTTCTCCGTCTGACATGATCACTGCCCTTTCCATAGTGTATTGGAGTTCGCGTACGTTACCGGGGAAAAGATATTGTTTTAGTTTATCAAGCGCTTTTGAATCAAACACTGGCTCGGGTTTTAAATATTTGCCTGCATACATCTTTGCAAAGTGTTTAGCAAGCATGGTAATATCATCTTCTCTTTTTCTCAATGGGGGAACAATGATCTCAACCGTATTTATCCTATAGATAAGGTCTTTTCGAAAACGGTTTTCATTGGCGAGCTCGCCAATGTGCAGGTTGGTAGCGCATATCAGGCGTATATTGATATCTATTGCATGGTTGCTTCCCAGCCGGGTTACCTGCCTGTTTTGTAAAACGCTTAATAACTTTGCTTGTTGTTGTAAAGAAATATTCCCTATTTCATCAAGAAATAATGTGCCTCCGTTTGCAGCTTCAAATCTTCCTAACCTGTCTTCATTCGCACCGGTAAATGAACCTTTCTTATGACCGAATAGTTCACTTTCAAAAAGTGTTTCAGTCAATGCGCCTACATCAACTTTTACAAATGGTTTTTCCGCACGCAGAGAATGCTGATGAATAGCTTTTGCAATAAGTTCTTTTCCTGTTCCATTTTCTCCAAGAATTAATATGTTGGCATCAGTCGGTGCGATTTTTTCTATTTTTAAAAAAATATCATTCATCACATCCGACTGGCCAAGCAACTCCTTTCCAATTACGGAATCTCCTGCAGGAACCACCACACCGGAAGGCTTTCCTTTTTTTCTCAAGGTTTCCTTAATAGTATCTATAAGCTTTTCATTATGCCATGGCTTTATTACAAAGTCAGCGGCGCCTTCCTTCAATGATCTCACTGCAAGGTCTATATCACCATAAGCGGTAATCATAATTATGGATGCATCTGAACCAAACTCTTTAATTTTATTCAACCAGAAAATGCCTTCATTGCCTGTGTTTATAGAACTTGTAAAATTCATATCCAGCAGGATAAGATCGAAGGATTGTTTTGATAAAAGCCAGCGAATATTCTCGGGATTTTTTTCGGTTACAACTTCTTTTACTTCTGTCTTTAGCAATAACCTTACAGCAGTTAATACATCAGTATCATCGTCAATAATTAATATACAGGCATTTTTAAGCAACATAGTAAGAGTAGAAATTTGTGATCGATATCTGTTTTCAGATTTATGTATTTGTTAGAATAAATGTTATCATTTTTTTCGAATCATGTTTTTATAAAACAGTTTCAATTTTATCATTTGCCCGGGCTGCCATCCATAATTCTTAAGCCAGGAGCACTTATGAGAAATAGCTGCAATTATACCACAAATACAAAAGCATGGCAATTAATTTTTTAGATAAAATCACATTTACAATACTGTATCGAAAGCGTACACTATATGTGTGATTATGAATAATAAAAATTAGCAATTAAACTTACGATAATTGAATAAAAAGGCAAATGTACTTATGAAAAATTCATCACCTGCCATTCATGTAATAAAACAAATCTATTTTCTTTTTAGTTTTATTTTTCAGGAACAAAAAATCTATCATAATGTTCCTGAAAAAATTTTCAATTTCCATACTACTGTCTTTATGCATATTTTTTACTAAAGCCCAAACTGTAAAAAATACTTCTTATGTAACATCAACAGGTGAAAAAGTTTTAAGGCTCGAATTGATAGTGCCCGTTGATAGAAAAACGGCATGGAAATACTTTACAAAAAATGAGCTCTTAACAAAATGGATTGCGCCTTTAGCCCACATTTATTTAAAAACCGGTGGTTTTATTCTTACAAATTATAATAAAGACAAATCACTTGATGATAGCTCAGCCATCAGGATATCATTAATTATTTGAATGAAGAATTACTCACATTAAAAGTAAATCTGAACAATAATTTTCCAAAGTCAGCAAAAGATGAAGATGCCAATCTTCAGGAGCTTATTCAATTTAAGGATGCCGGCGAGGGGAAAACAAAGATTATTTCTTCAATGATAGGCTGGGGGAAAGGGGAAGATTGGGATAAAACCTATGGCTTTTTTGTAAAGGGAAATATATGGACTTACGAAGAGCTGTATAAAGCATTTTTATAGTTTTTGAGGTTGTAGGCCGCTGTTCCGTTCTTTATTACTTCATACAGCAATGATCATTTTAAATCTCATATAGCTATCTGTATCAAAACCGGACACTAATTGTATCACTAAGGAACATCTTCGTAGATGGCATCCCTGTAACTTATTGACAATCACGAACGTTCAAACATGGCATCTTGTTAATAGTATATTGGGTAAGTCTTTCGAATTTTCTCATGTGTTAGAAGGCTCCCGGTTCACCCCGGGAACCTTTTTAAAAAACTAAAAATAAAAATTGTGGACAGAGTAATTGCAAAGAAATATTGGTCTCGAAAAAGGATTCTTACTTTCGCCGGGATTCTTGGTGTGGTATTATTAATTGGAGCAAGCTATTATTTTACATCCGGCAAGAGCCGGTTGAATGTTGATACTGAAAGAATAACAATCAGTGAAATAAAGAAAGGCGCTTTCCAGGAATTTATACCTGTGAATGGGGTGGTGCTTCCCCTTACTACCATTTACCTTGATGCAATTGAAGGGGGAAGGGTTGAAGAAAAATATGTGGATGACGGCGCTATGATGAAAAAGGGTGACCCCATTCTAAGATTGTCAAATACTGATTTGCAATTGGGCCTGGTAACACAACAAACCAACGTTTACAACCTGCTTACACAAATGCAGATATCTAAAAATGCGGCACAACAAAATACGGTAAATAATCTCAACCAGATGTCGGATGTTGAAAGCCTTAGAAGAGAGGCAGAGCGTATTTACAAACTGGACAAACACCTGTATCAAGAAAAGGTTATAGGCTCACAGGAATTTTTGCAGGCAGAAAATAATTACAACTACCTCACACAAAAGAAAAAGCTTACTGATAAAATCCTGCAACAGGATTCTACTTCTAACCGGCAACAAATAACACAGGCCAGGCAATCATTTGAAGGGTCACAAACTGCATTGAATGTAATGCGTCAAAAGGTAGGTGACCTTATAGTGCGCTCACCTATTGACGGGCAGCTTACTTCTTTAGATGCAGAGCAAGGGCAATCAAAAAATAAGGGAGAACGCCTCGGGCAGATAGATGTATTAAGTGGTTTTAAAGTGAGAGTAGATATCGATGAACATTATATCTCAAGAATATTTATCGGCCTTAACGGGGACTTTGATTTTAATAACAAAACGTATAAGCTTATTATCAAAAAAGTATATACACAGGTTACAAACGGCCGCTTCCAGGTGGATATGGAATTTGTAGGTGAAGTGCCACAGGGGATACGCCGGGGGCAAACATTGCAGATACGCCTGGCATTAAGTGATGAAACGCAAGCTGTGTTGTTGCCCAAAGGTGGCTTCTATCAACAAACCGGAGGAAACTGGATATTTAAAGTAAAAGAAAATGGAAATAATGCTTATAAAGTTGACATACAACTTGGCCGCCAGAATCCTGATTATTATGAAGTGCTGCAGGGATTAAAGCCTGGTGAAAAAGTAGTTACGTCAAGCTATGAAAATTATGGAGATATGCAGGAGTTAGTATTGAAGAAGGAATGAGTTGGTATGAGGTATTAGGTATGAGGTTGATGTATCAGAGGCTGGAAGATGTTTAATGAATGAATAGATCATTTTTCGAATTTCGATTAATTCATTTTTAAGTTCTTTGTAAGAATTTTCTGAAGGTATTTTAAGTCTTTAGATAAGATTAACTGGTATTCAAGTTCCGAATATGAGCCAGATGCGATAATTAAAATCTCTTCATTTCAGGATTGCTGTTTCGTCCACAACCTTCTGAAATATTAGTTGGTATTGAAGATGAAGAACGTCGCATTGAGAAATAATACCAAACAT
The DNA here is from genome assembly GCA_036007765.1 of Chitinophagaceae bacterium. Taxonomy (GTDB): domain Bacteria; phylum Bacteroidota; class Bacteroidia; order Chitinophagales; family Chitinophagaceae; genus Ginsengibacter. The sequence continues at coordinate 11,736 of DASYOM010000004.1, forward strand.
TTCTTCCTTTGGAAAATTTTTGGTGATTGAATAAATTTTTAATGTTAATGCATGACTTTTTTGCCGGATATTAAGTTCTTGAAAATTTCGCATGTTAAGATTTAAAATAAAAAAATAAATAACAACTGAGGTTAATGCCTTAAACCTAATACCTCATACCTGATACCTTAATTTAAATAAACTGTTATGAATAAGTCATTTTTATTTCGCCTGGTTACAATTACTTTTTTTTGCCTTGCTTCGCTGGCTATTAAAAGTGAGACATCAATTTGTAATGTGAAATGCAGTTCCACTAAAAGCAAAATTGTGATTCTGCAATCATCAGCCCGAATTGAACAGCAGTCAATTTCGGCCTATCCTTTTGAAACCTTTTTTATTAAAATTTAATAGTAAATAGAACAAATCTAAAAAACAAAAAAATGATTAAGATTTCTGAACTCGAAAAAATTTACCGCACGGAAGAAGTAGAAACCGTTGCATTAAACAAGCTTTCTTTTGAAGTGAAGCAGGGAGAATTTGTTGCAGTTATGGGCCCGTCGGGTTGCGGCAAATCCACCTTGCTCAATATTGTAGGATTGCTTGATGATCCCGATGATGGAAGTTTTTTATTTAACGGCCTTGAAGTGGCCGATTATAACGAACGCAAGAGAGCCGATCTGCGTAAGCGAAATATCGGTTTTGTATTCCAGAGCTTTAACCTGATTGATGAGCTTACGGTTTTTGAGAACGTAGAGCTACCTCTGATTTACCTTGGTGTAAAAAGTGATGAAAGAAAACAACGTGTTGAAAAGGTGCTGGATAAAATGCAGATCATGCATCGCCGCAACCACTATCCTCAGCAACTAAGTGGTGGGCAACAGCAACGCGTAGCCGTAGCAAGAGCAGTAGTAAATAATCCCAAATTAATTCTTGCGGATGAGCCTACAGGAAACCTTGATTCATCTAATGGTAATGAAGTAATGCAAATGCTCACTGATCTTAATGAACAGGGAACTACTATCATAATGGTAACACACAGCGAGCACGATGCACGCTACAGTCATCGCATTATAAGAATGCTTGATGGGCAAACTGTAACTGAAAATATCTTGGTGTAGCCCCCTAAATCTCCCAGAGGGGGACTTTTAATGATTCTAAAGTAATGAAGTCATCTGCTATAAAAAAGTTCTTATAAAATTAACCATCACTGCCTGGAGAATTATGAAATAGGGAATTCCGAGGGCTACAAATCACTTCCCTTTGGGGAGCAGGGAGGGTACATATGTTCAAAAACTATCTTAAAACAGCCTGGCGTAGTTTGTGGAAAAACAAGTTTTATACACTCATAAATATCAGTGGCCTGGCAGTAGGAATGGCCACGGGTATTATGCTGCTGCTTTGGGTACAGAACGAATTGAGCTATGATAAGTTTAATAAGGATTATAAGAACATTTACCAGTTTAGCACACATTTCAATTCGGGGGGTGAAGAAAGAGTATGGAAAGGAGTTCCGGGGCCATTATCGGTTATGGCTAAATCAATTCCGGAAGTCCAGTCTTTTGTAAGAATTGCCGCAGAGCCTGATCAGGTTCTTTCTGACAAGGAAAGTAAAAAAATATTCGACGGAAATACAACTGCCAGCGTTGACAGTGGCTTCTTCTCCATGTTTGATTTTCATTTTGTAAAAGGAAATAAAGCAACTCCTTTTCCAAATAATAATTCTGTTGTTATTACCCAATCAACAGCACAAAAATTATTTGGTAATGAAGATGCGATGGGCAAAACTGTCGGCTACTTTAAAAACTTTTTTACAGTAACAGGAGTTCTTGAGGATTTTCCAAAAAATTCTTCTATTCGTTACGATGCAATTTTCCCGATGGGATTTTATGCACAACAGTTTACTGAAAGGGGTGGAAATGGAGACTGGAAAACAATTGATACAGATGTAGGCGATTTTATGTTCAATACTTTTGTAAAATTACAACCCAACGCCAATCCGGCGAAGACAGGGCAGCAATTTTCAAAGACTTATAAAGAAGCACGTAATGGAGATAGTGATGCTTCTTTTCAATTACAAAATCTTGCAGATATCCATCTCGTAAGCGCCGATGGAAATAGCTCCTCGCTGAGGATGGTACAGGTTTTTATGTTGGTGGTAATATTGTTATTAGTAATTGCGAGTATCAATTATGTAAACCTATCTACAGCCCGCTCTTTAATACGGGCAAAAGAAGTAAGTATCCGCAAAATTATTGGCGCTAAAAAACAACAGCTCTTTTTACAATTCACCATTGAAACTATTTTGCTGTTTTGCTTTGCAGCAGCACTGGCGATTGTTTTAATATATGCTTTAATGCCTCTGTACAACAACATCTCCGGCGAAACATTATCATTCAGCCTGTATGATAGTACTGTATGGAAAACCATAAGCCTCGCAGTTTTGGGAACATTGATTGCATCAAGCATTTATCCTGCATTGCTATTATCATCGTTCCGCCCTATCGAAGCCTTAAAAGGAAAATTTACTTCAGTTGTGGGTATTGTTGCATTTAGAAAGGGACTGGTTGTTTTTCAATTTTCTATTTCTGTCATATTACTTGTATGCACCATTATTATGAGCAACCAAATGAAATTTATAAAACATAAAGACCTGGGTTATGATAAAAGTTATGTTTTTTCTGTGCCCTTAACACAGGAAGTTGTTGATCATTTGGATGCGGTAAAAACTGACTTGCAAAAGCAATCCGGTATCTTAAACGTTGCGGCTTCTGATGTTTATGATATTTCAAATATTGATGCTTCAACCGGTGATATTGACTGGGAGGGCAAGCCTGCAAAGAGTAATATGATCATTACACAAATTTCTCCTGATAAAGATTTCATTCCTGCAATGAAAATAAAATTTGTAGAAGGAAGCAATTTCACCGGAACACCCGCAGATAGTGCTTATTACATTTTAAATGAAACTGCTGTAAAACAAATTGGTTTGATAGCGCCTTATGTGGGTAAGCAAATTTCTTTTCATAACAGGAAGGGAACAATATTGGGCGTTGTTCATGATTTTAATTTTCAATCATTAAAGGAAAAAATAGCTCCTTTGATCTTCTTTACTTTTTGGAACAACAGGAACATTCTTTATGTACGCACTACCGGCAGCAAAGCACAGGCAGCAATAGCTTCTGTTGAAAAGCAATATAAAAAATACGCAGGGGGTACTCCTTTTAAATATAATTTTTTAGATAAAAGTTTTGAAGCACAGTACAAATCTGATCAGCGGTCAGGAATGCTATTTAATGTATTTGCAGGTATTGCAATTTTCATTTCCTGCCTCGGCTTATTTGGCCTGTCAACTTATACTGCGCAGGTAAAAACAAAAGAGATAGGTATCAGAAAAGTATTAGGCGCAAGTGTCGCAGGCATTGTAAAATTAATAAGTAAAGATTTTGTAAAACTTGTTGCCATCTCCATTCTTATTGCTTCGCCTGTTGCCTGGTGGGCTATGAATAAATGGCTGGAAGGGTTTGTTTATAAATTACCTATTTCCCGGTGGGTATTTGTGTTAGCTGCTATATCAGCTTTATTTATCGCATTGCTCACCATTATTTTCCAGGCTATAAAAGCTGCCGTTGCAAATCCTGTAAAAAGCTTACGCACAGAATAAAAATTTTTATGATAAAAAATTATTTAAAAGTTGCCTTTCGCAATATTCGTAAACAAGGTTTTTATGCGCTGTTCAACAGCCTCGGAATTGCTATGGGCATTGCCTGCAGCATTGTTATTTATTTAATAATTCAGCACCAGCAAAGCCTCGATGACTTTCATAAAAATGCCCCTGAAATTTTTGCTGTAAATGAAATGCGGTTAACCAATGGAGTTTCAGAATATGAGTTTCGGTCGCCTCTTCCGCTGGCGGCTGCATTAAAAGCAAATTCACCTTTGGTAACATCAGCAGTGCGGATGTATTCAACTCCGGCAATAGCAAAACAGGGTGATGGTGTATTCAATGAAACTATAAAGTTAGCGGATGATGATTTTTTTAAGATGTTCAGTTTTCAATTAAAAGAGGGAGATGCTGATGCCCTCAAAGACCCATCTGGCATGGTTCTTTCTTATGAAGCTGCAAAAAAATATTTTGGAAATTCCGCGGCTTTGGGCAAACAATTGTCAATCATTTTTAATGATAGTTTGAAGCGTACTTTCACCGTTACCGCAATAGCTGCTCCCTTTCCTGACAATGCAAGTTTTACTTTTAGCCTGCTTACAAATATTGCTCTTTTAAAAGAATTAGGCAAAGATGAAACTAACTGGAAGTTACCTGCAGAAGCTTCTTTTATTCAACTAAAGTCTGCCGGATCAAAGGCACAGGTTGCTTCATTATTAGATAAATATGTAAAGGAACATAATGATGCTGATCCGGATAATAAGGTGCAATCTTTCTATCTTGATAATCTTAAAGATGTGCCTAAACATGGCTACTATACCCGCAATCCTTTGGCAATCACCTCACCGCCAGTTGCTATACTTATTTTAAGCATTTTGGCTTTTATGGTGTTGTGTATGGCGTGTTTCAATTTCACCAATTACGCCCTTTCAACCTCCACTACCCGTTTTAAAGAAATAGGCGTGCGGAAAGTTTTGGGTAGCAGCAGAAAACAATTACTCTTGCAATTTCTTGGAGAAAATTTGCTGATAAGTCTTATTGCTTTAGGATTAGCTTTTTTGCTTACGCAATTTTTATTTTTACCAATAGCTAATAAAATTTTTGATTATCAGCACATTTCATTTAATCCTTTTTATAACAAAGGATTGATCATTTTTTTATTGCTTCTTGTTGTTGGCATTGCCGTGTTGTCGGGTCTCTATCCTGCATTGCGGATAAGCGGTGTAAATACAATTAAAGTGTTTAAGAACAAGCAAAATGTAAAAGGAAATAAAACGCTTACCCGTACATTAATGATTTTGCAGTTTGGCTTTTCTCTGTGTACCATCGGAGCAAGTATCATCACTGCAGAGAACGCAGAATTTCTCCGGCACCTCGATGTTGGGTATCAAAAAGATAAGATACTGGTGCTAAAAGCTGATAATGAATCAAGCTTTCAATTTTTAAAAAATACTGCACTCAAACATCCTGAGGTGTTAAGTGTTGCGGGCTCACAGGACCAGATCGGCAGAACGGGCAATCAATCTTCAATACTTAAATATGAGAATTCACAATTTAGTTCGGATGTGATGAATGTAAGCCCGGCTTATATTGATTTGCTTAAATTAAAGATAATTGCGGGGCGTAATTTTTTGACTGATTCTAAAAATGATATAGATCATTCAATTATCGTTAATAAAAAACTTGCAGGGCTTATGAACTTGGTAAAGCCTGTGGGTAAAAAAGTAAGGTTGGATGGAAGGGAGTATGAAATAGCAGGGTTGGTTGATGACTTTAATTATGAACATTTTTTTAAAAAGATCGGGCCGTGTGTTCTTAAGATGAATGCAGCAAATAATAACCGGGTACTTAGTATTAATGTAAAAAATGAAAATTCCGCCAGCTTGAAGAATTACCTGCATACGGAATGGCGCAAAGTAATGCCTGATAAGCCTTTTGAGGCAACATTTCAGGAAGAGGTTTATGATATTAGCTATGCAGAATCACGGCGTACAAAAGAATTATTATTCAGTATTGCTGTTCTTACAATAATTATTTCTTCCATAGGATTGTTTGCACAATTAGCCTTAAACATTGCTAAACGCACCAAAGAAATTGGTACGCGAAAAGTATTAGGCGCTTCTTTTTTTCAGATCACCAGGTTAATGACAAAAGAGTTATTTTTTCTGATAATATTTTCGGCAATCATTTTTTTACCCTTACTTTTTTTTGGTATTAAGAATCTTTTTGATTTATCATATCCATATCACATTCCATTAAATGGCGGTTTTTTAATACTCACTTTGGGAGTAATGATTGCAGTTGCTCTTTTAACGGTAGGTTCATTAATTTATAAATCGGCGATTGCAAATCCCGTTAAAAGTTTAAGAACAGAATAAAATAAATTTTATGCTAAAGAATTATTTCAAAATTGCATGGCACAATATAGGCCGCAATAAAGTAAGCAGCTTTATAAATATAGCAGGACTTGCTATCGGAATTACCTGCGTTATATTTATTTTATTTTATGTGCAGGATGAACTGCGCTATGACAAATTTATTAAAAATGCTGGTCGCATTTACCAGGTAAACATTGAAGGCAATATGGGTGGTCAGGAATACCTGAGTGGCACTACCCCACCACCTGCAGGTGCTGCATTAACAAATACATTTCCTGAAATAGAAACATACACAAGATTCTTTAACGCAAGTGATGAGATTGTACGGTCTGAAAAAAATAAACAAGTAGAAAATTATTTCACAGAAAGTAATGTGCACGGTGTTGACTCAAATTTTTTGCAGGTATTTAATTACAAAATGTTACAGGGGGATGCACGCACTTGTTTATTGCAGGCTAATTCTGTTGTGATCACTGAGCAAATAGCAAAGAAGTATTTTGGAAATAGTCCCGATAACTATCGGGATGCAATAGGCAGAGTGCTGTTGTTTGATGATGACAGGAAACCTTTTACAGTAACAGCAGTATTACAAAACTTACCATCACACTCTTCCCTGCAATTTGATATGCTGCGCCCGATGATTTCTTATCCGCTCGTAAAACGTTTTAGCTGGAGTTGGGTATGGACACAAATGGCAACTTATGTAAAGCTTCGTGACAATGTTCCTAACGATGCTGCAGCTATGCAAAAGTTGGAATCTAAATTTCCTGCGATGGTAAAAACGCAGGCTGCTGATGCATTCATACGTATCGGCCAGCCACTGGATGAATTAGAAAAGAAAGGCGGCAAATACATACTTCGCCTGCAACCATTAACAGCTATTCACTTACACTCTGTAAACGTCGGATCTAATTTAACTACACTAAGCGATATAAAATACGTTTACATCTTTTCTGTAATTGCATTCTTTATTATCATACTCGCTTGTGTAAATTTTATGAACCTTTCAACAGCTCAATCTGCAAAACGGGCAAAGGAAGTTGGCATTCGTAAAGTGCTCGGCTCAGTAAAAGCACAATTGATAAAACAATTTTATACTGAAGCTTTTATTTATACTTTGATTGCTACCGTGATTGCTTTATTGTTGGTATTGGTGTTAATGAAATCTTTTGACCAACTTTCAGGAAAGGAACTTTCATTTGGTCTTTTATTTTCCAACAACAATTTAATTTACCTGGTTGTAGTAATAGTAATTACTGGTTTACTTGCAGGTAGTTACCCATCTTTTTATCTGACATCTTTTAAGCCTGTAGAAGTTTTAAAAGGAAAGCTTCTAAAAACAAGCTTTGGAAATCTTTTTTTGAGAAATGGATTGGTAATATTTCAATTCACCATTTCAACAGCACTTATCGTCTGCACTATTATAATGTTTCAGCAGTTGCAATACACCCGAAGCAAGAATATGGGATTGAACAAGGATAATGTTATAGTTGTTGCCAATACCAATCGTTTAGGAACCGGTGAAGAGACTTTCAGGCAACAGGTTTCAGGCTTGCCCGGTATAAAAAGTACGAGCATCTCTACAAGTGTTCCTACTAAATATTTATTTGCCGATGGGTATGTGCCTGTTCAAAATACTAATGAGCAAATAGCAAAAGATATTACGCTGACATCTTTTATAGTTGATTACGACTTTGTTTCTACGCTTCAATTGCAATTATTAAAAGGCAGAAACTTTTCTAAGGATTTTTCTGATTCAACTTCAGTTATTCTTAATGAAGCTGCAGTAAGACAAATTGGGTGGAAAGAGCCACTCGGCGGGTACATTGAATACCCCGGTGGTAACAATCAGAAATTTAAAGTGATCGGAATAGTGAAAAATTTTAATTTTCAATCTCTGCATAATACAATCCTCCCATTTGCTTTATTTCATTCTTCTTCCAAAACTTATGATATAGGATCTTCTTTTATAGTGGCAAGAATAGAGCCCGGTGAAACAAATAATGTTATTAATAAATTAGAAAGCAAATGGAAATCGTTTGCGGCTGCAACACCATTTGATTATAGTTTTTTAGACGAAGAGTTCAATGCATTGTATCAATCCGATAAACGCATGGGATCTGTATTCGGGCTATTTACTATGCTTTCCATTTTTGTTGCTTGTCTTGGTTTATTTGGCTTAGCTACTTACACTGCAGAAAGAAGAACCAAAGAAATTGGGATAAGAAAAGTATTAGGTGCTTCCGTGCAGAGTGTGGTTCGTTTACTCTCAAAATATTTTTTAAAACTGGTATTCATTGCTGCAATAATTGCTTGTCCTGTTGCCTGGTGGGCAATGAATAAATGGCTCGAAGATTTTGCCTACAGAATTAATATAAGTTGGGGTGCATTTGTTGCTGCTGGTGTTGCAGTGTTACTGATTGCATTGATAACAGTAAGTTTCAAAGCAATAAAAGCAGCGATTGCAAACCCGATTAAAAGTTTAAGAACTGAGTGATGCTAAAATGGTGAACAGTTACCATTTATAAAACATCATAACAAAGCAACAATATGTTTAAAAATTATTTTAAAATAGCATTTAGAAATATTGTACGGCATAAAGCTTTTGCTTTACTCAATATAGCTGGCCTGGCCATTGGCATGGCTTGCAGTATCATCATCCTTTTATGGGTGCAGAACGAGTTAAGTTACGACAGGTTTCATGCAAATGCAGATCAGCTTTATCGGCTTACCTGCAATGCCGGAGACTTCAAAGCTGCAGTAAGCCCGGCAGGCATGGGCGCCGGCCTGCAAAGTGCAATGCCTGAAGTAAAAGCTACCGTGCGATTGAGTAAACCCTCTACAAATCTCTTTGAAGTGGGCAGTCGAAAATTTGAAGAGAAAAATGTTTTTTATGCTGACTCAAATTTCCTGCAAGTGTTTTCTTTTCATTTGATCAAAGGAAGTCCTGCAACAGCCCTGCAACGCCCGGACGGAATATTGATTACCGAAAACATGGCAAAGAAATATTTCGGGCAGGATGATCCCATGGGCAAGATTATTAAAAAGGACAACAATAGCAATTTAATCGTTACAGGAATAATTGCTAATCCGCCTGCTAATTCTCATCTGCAATTTGATTTTATTATTCCCATGTCATCAATAGCAGCAACGGATTACGATTTAAAGAATAACGTGTGGGGGAGTTTTAATTATTATACTTACTTACAATTAAATAAAAATATTAAGCCATCATCTGCTTCTTTATTGAAGCTACCGGGGCGCATGAAAGAAATTTATAAAACACATAATCCTGATATGAAGGTTGAATTCCAGCTGCAACCTTTGACCAGCATTCATTTACATTCTGACCTGCAGATTGATGTGCCCGGTCATGGAAATATTGAATATGTAAATATTTTTTTTGTGGTTGCGCTCTTTATAATTGTAATTGCCTGCATCAACTTTATGAATCTTGCCACTGCGCGTTCGGCCCGCAGAGCTAAAGAAGTTGGTCTGCGTAAGGTAGTAGGAGCAGGGCGTGGTCAACTGGTCGTCCAGTTCCTTGGGGAATCTTTAATTATTTCCTTTCTTTCTTTACTTATTGCTATAGGCATCGTATGGTTATTATTACCGGCTTTCAATCACCTTGCTGATAAAAAACTTGCTATTAACCTGATGGATGGAAAACTTTTCGTAAGCCTTGTAGGAATTGCTTTGCTAACAGGCCTTCTTTCCGGAAGCTATCCCGCATTGTTCCTTTCCGGCTTCCGGCCGGTTACTGTGTTGAAAGGCAAAATGATATTGGGTAAGGGGAATTTATTGTTTAGGAATGGGTTGGTGGTTACACAGTTTGTTGCTTCCATAATATTGCTCATTGGCACTGCTGTTGTTTACAGGCAATTGAACTTTATAAAAAATAAAAATCTTGGTTTTGAAAAATCAAACCTTTTGTATATGCCAATATCTGGAGATATGTTTAACAAACGGCAGGCCCTAAAAACTGCATTAATTCAAAATCCTTACACCAGTGATTTTACAATTACTTCAGACCTTCCCACCAATCTCACTACCGGTACAATAGATGTGCAATGGGAAGGCAAAGATCCCAAATCCCAGGTCGTTATACCCTCCATTGATATTGATGAAAACTTTATGACTGTGTTTCAAATGAAAATGTTGAATGGCCGTAGTTTTTCTCCGGCATTTAAGGCTGATAGTTCTAATTATGTGGTTAATGAAAAAGCGCTGGAACTTATGGGAATGGAGGTGAATAATGCAGTAGGAAAAAGCCTTTCTTTTAGTGATACCAAAGGAGTGATTATTGGGGTAGTAAAAGATTTTAATTTCAAGCCGCTTCAATATGCCATTGATCCGCTGATCTTGCGCCTGAATAACGGCGGTGGCGCGGTAGTGATACGTACACATCCCGGCAACACAGAAGCAACAATAAATGCATTGGGGAAAATAAGCAGCCAGCTCAATCCTGCTTATCCATTCAGTTATAATTTCCTTGATAAGGATCTTGATAATTTGTACAGGGGTGAGCAACAAATGAGCGGCATCTTTAATTTTTTTGCAGTCCTCGCTATTTTTATTTCATGCCTTGGCTTATACGGCTTGTCGGCGTTTATGGCTGAACAGCGTACTAAAGAAATAGGCGTTCGTAAAGTGCTGGGTGCATCAGTATTCAATATTGTTTATTTGCTCTCACGAAATTTTACAAAATTAATATTGATTGCTATGGCTATCGCTATACCTGTTTCGTGGTGGGCTATTGATAGTTGGCTGAAAGGTTTTGCTTACAGGATTGATATCAGCTGGATTATTTTTTTTGTTGCCTGCGCTATTGCTTTACTTATTGCCTTACTAACGGTGAGCTATGAATCCATAAAAGCAGCGGTAGCAAATCCTGTGAAGAGCTTAAGAACCGAATAATGGAATGAATAATGGAATGAAATGAAAAATGAACAATGAATAATGAACAATAATTATAGCGCACGCTGACTCTTTGTTGCTGATACTTGATACTAAATATATTGCCATGCTAAAAAACCTCCTTCTTGTCGCCCTGCGCAATTTTAAAAGAGATAAATGGTACAGTTTGCTTAATATTCTCGGGCTCACTATTGGCATTACATTCAGCCTCTTTTTAATTTTTTATATTAAAGATGAATTGAGGTATGACCGGTTTAATAAAAAAGCAGGTAGAATATACCGCATCTCAACTTATGATAAAGAGCCGGATAAGGATATGATGAAATGGTCTATCACACCTGATCCTCTGGCACCAGAGTTGGAAAAAAATTCGATCGAGTAAAAAGTTCAGGGTTTATCCAACTATGGATGGATCCTGATTTTGTAGATGATATGAGTTCAATTGTGAGAGTGGCGGAATATGGAATGGAATGAATGAGAATTTACGGGGACTATAATAAAGAAACATATTCTCTAATTGGATGCAGCTACAAATTTCATAATACTCTATTGCCTTATGCTTCAGTGATCCATTGTGCGCCCGCCTCCCTATTTCTTAGCCAGGAAATTTTATTTTAATCTCTCACCGTAGAGGAAAGATTTTGGATAACCTGCAATTTATCTTTTACTTTTCTTTGTATCACAGGGTTGTCAGATTTGGATAAATATTTTAAAGAGCGAAGAGATTCATTCAATAAATCTTTACGCTGCCTCGAATTATAAATAATGTCTTTTCCATTTGCCCTCGTGAGATTGCAATCAACTCTTGCAAACACAAGCTCTGCGTTTAGATCATCTATCTTATTGTTGAGGGAATTTATTTTATCTGGCATCTGGCCTTCATCAGGCGTAGTAGTGTTATCATTATTATTTAATTTGAGCTTGTTGAGCTGGTCTGTCAAATTGCTGTTGTCTTTAATAAGTGAATTATAAACGGTTGATAAAATTTTAATACTATCCCTTTGCTTTTTCGCATTTGATTGCAGTGATTCAATTTCAGTATTGGGCTGGATATATTGTTCAACCGGGGAATCATATTTTTTTAACTGGTTCTGAAATCTTAACTGGCTAAGAAGATTCTTTATTGTGTCATCCTTACTTTGAACACTCATTTGTAATTGCTGAATTGTAAGGTTATCACCTTCCAGGTTTTTTCCATTTACAAGACCAGCAGATGCCATTCGCAATGAGTCGTATGATTTTCGATAATTGAGCGATGATATAAAAGCATGAATTATATTATCTGATTTTTCAGAATTTCCTGGATTTTTAAATTTACTTTTCTGGCTATACATCCTGTCAATCAGATTACTAAAATCAGCTTCGGAGGTATTGATTAAATTATTCAGGCTGTCTAACGAAGCTCTGTCAGCAGGCCCTGTAAGAAATTTTGAATAATTTATATTAAGCTCATCAAGCTTCATTAAGCCTTCATGGAGTAATTGATCCTCGTTTAATAATACAATATTTTCAGCATCTCCACTGGGCATTTCAGTATATGTAGGAGTGGCGTAGAACCATATAGCAGCAAAGACACCTGAAAGCAGTACAATTGAGGCTATTAATATAATTGCAAACTTTATTTTCAATTTTCTTTCCTCTTCAAAATATCCTGATTGCATAACTTCTATTTTAAGTTTATATAATTCTAACGCTTGTTAAAAGATACCTGCCTTTAAAAGCGATATATAATTCCAAGTTGCAGACCTGCATAAGTAATTGGAAATTTTTGGTAAGTAGCCACACTGGGCTCATCGGGATTCGTAATTGTATTATAATCGGTTTTGTAGTCTGTCTTAAATACGATTTCTTTTTCGCTTTGAGATAAAGTCTCAATCATTTCATTACCATTTATTATATAATTTGTAAGTACCCTGTTTCTCTCTTTGAAGATGATGTGAGAAAATTGTAATTCAGCAAAAGCCCTGATCTTCTCAGTTACTTTAGCCTGGCCGCCAATTCCACACATAAATCCAAAAGCAGGATCCCGAATGCCCCACTCATATCTTTTTTCTATGTTTATAGTAGAGTCTGTGAAATTTCCTTGTCTTCCCTTACTGTAGTTTCCATTAATATCCTCACGCTGAATAGTTGAAGGCCTGTAAATAACAATTGCTCCGAGTTTACTATAAATAAAAAATTTTTGCCTTGTGATAGCTTTAAAAGTAATGTTTGGTGAAAACAATAATATGGAAGTTTCATATGACATTTTATCTTGTTCATCATAGCTTACTTCTTTTAAATTACCCAGCAGATTATGAGAGCTATAGTAAGATGAATCTCTTAACTTATTGATGCTGGTTTTAAAATAATCTACATCAATACCTACATTAATAAAATCATTTAATACATACGAAAGACCGATCCCGGCCCTAACGCCATCGCCAAGGCCTTTCGAATTATCTTTATAATCTATATCTTTTACCGGGGGATTATTATCAATGAGCTTAATCGAAACAGAAGATATATTATCCGGGTAAAACTTAAAAGTACTGCCAAGTGCAAACGCATAGCCACCATGTATGCTTAAGTAAAAATGGGGCTCAGGTTTAATCCTGATTGCAGGCGATAACTCTGAAGAGGAATGATTATGTGAAATTTTTTGGCAAAAGGAAGGCAAACCAATACTCAATAAAATTGTTGATAATAAATAATATTTCATAAGCCTTAATTTTTAAAAGTGTTTTCAAAATTGGCCTAGCAGCAGTTATTTTACTTATTAAATATATTACGATTTTTTTACTTTAAGGTATTTAAATAGAATAATTTATTTTATGAAGCTGGTAATAAATGTGAAAATATGAAAAAAACTGCGTACGAATTTTTAGCATCCTGATCAAATTTTATCACAAATCAATTAAAGTAGCTGGTGAATTTTAAATTTTTTTTCAGTTGATAAATGGGCTATGCGTTCCCGTTAGACAAAGACTAAAAAAGAAATTTGTACAGGCGAATTGTTCTAAGTTTGGACTGTGCTTGTTCATTAATATTCCTTCTTAACTTTATTACCTAAAAGAATGAGATATGGGCAAACTTAACGACAGCATAACACCTGCTCACGCAGCATTTATTGAACAGCAACATATATTCTTTGTGGCAACTGCGCCCTTAAGTGCAAACGGAAGAGTAAATCTTTCTCCAAAAGGGCTGGATTGTTTCAGGGTCTTATCTGAAAACAAAGTGGCCTATATGGATCTTATCAGCAGTGGCAATGAAACATCGGCGCATACATTGGAAAATGGCCGCATTACAATTATGTTCTGTTCTTTTGAAGGATCACCAAATATACTCAGGTTGTATGGCAAAGGATTTGCCGTGCTGCCGGGCACAGAAGACTGGAAGATGTATGCTCCTCATTTTAAAATCTATCAAAGTACAAGGCAGATTATTGCTGCCAATATTGACATGGTTCAAACGTCGTGCGGCTTTGGTGTACCCATGTTTAATTATGAAGGCGAACGTGACATTCATTTTGAATGGGCCGCAAAAAAAGGAGAGGAAGGGCTGCATGAATATATTCTTGAAAAAAATCTGAAAAGCCTTGATGGATTGCCTACGGATTTAGGCTTGAAAGACTGAGAAAATATTGTTGCCTCACAATTCCGGCCGTGATAACCAGAAGCGCATTTAAAAGTTTAAAAAAATTTCTTTTTTTAAAAAAAAATAATTATTTTTCTGAACAACTTTTTGTAATGCCAGTTACAATAAATGCTATCCGGTTTAACCATAATCCTAATAGCATAAATAATGACGCCATAAATATCAGGAAAAATTTTAGCACCCCGGTACTATACCCGGAATGGCAACATGGCCTTTGCACACTTCCTGAAGATTCTTTAGCTGCGTATTGTATTAAAGAAACGCAGGGAAATACAATCTCTATCCAGGCATCATTTACAATGAGTAACATAACAGGTTCCCATATTAAAATAAGAGCAATTGACCCCGCTAAAAATCCCCCGGGCTGCAACGGATGTATTGGCATAATTGTAAGAATACTATTTATATTGTTTAATGCAGTTTCGGGTAATGTGCTCGGCGAGGTGAAAAAGAAAAATGTTACAGTAGTGAACGGCAGCACTGGCTTCATCTCATTCAATTTAAAACATACGCTTATTGGAAAAACCGGTGTTGGCATTCATACTACCATGTGGCTCTGGCAGTATAGTGAAGACGATGGAAAAACATGGAAGGATATTGCAACTACCCAGCACAGAATTTATATTTTGTTGGAAGCTCCTAAATCGGCATGGGACCTCACAGCAGGTAGCCAGCAAAACCCCTGGACAGATGTTTTGAATTATGTATGCACCTGGGCAATGCTTACAAAAACCCGTGATGATGCAGCCGCAGCAATAACTTTAAATGTTTATAATCTTGGCCCTTCTATATTAATATATGATTGTCCCGGGGGCGGCAGCACTCATTATACAGGCGGTTCCACATTCCATTGTACGCAATTTATTGATCGGCTTAAAGGCGGCCTTGGGAACGGGCAGTACCTCAACTGCACTGATTGCGGAACCATAGTTTCATCATTTTGTAACATACTCGGCTGCGATTTGTGGGCATCGAGAATGGGTTTTTACTTTGATCTGAATGCGATTAATGCTATAGGCTATAATAACTGGATCTCCTGTGGCTGGAATGGTTTTTCATATCATGAAGTGGCCTGGAAAGATAATTGTACGGATGCTGATGCCATTTTTGATGCCTGCCTGCAGGTAGATGGGGATGCTGATCCGGCGAATGCGCCCCATACTCCGTTGCTTCCTGTTAACATGATTTTTGGTACCTGCACCTCTAATGAATATCGCTGGAGATTGAGTCCGCCGGGCCCTTCGGGTTGCCAGTCGTGCAATCCTCAGCCGGGCACAAGAATAAGGCGCACTATTGCTTAACGAAAGAATTGATACGATATGAAAAAATATCCTGTTGAACGTTGGCACGAAAAGATAATGAATGATACGAATATCATATTGATGAATTATTTTCTATCTCCTAAAGATTTAGAGGGATGGCTGTTTTCGCATAAATTATTGGAGGAATCGCAACCTGGTGTTCAAAACATAGCTTATTTTTTTCAGCGAAACAGGAATGATATTGAACAAGCCATTCGCATTGATATAACAGAAGCCGATTCCATTAAAGATGCGGAGAAGGCATTTCTATTTATGCTTACCGATGTAATGGCGCCAATGGAATTTCCGGAATCAGAAGGCAATGAAAACCCCGGCGTAATTTGCTACAAAGGCTTTTCTGATATTGTTAGTTTATTAATGTTTTTGCGTGGAAATATTGTTGTAAGGGTAAGAAGCATCGGCCAAAAGGAAATTCCCGTTTTGGATGTTGCAAAAAAAATTGATGCAGATATCATCAGCACGCCGGAGGCAAAAGATTCCAACCGGTTAAAATTAAATCTTGACTTGGATGCACCCGCAGAAGAAGTGCTGAAGCAACTTGCATCAAACAGTGAAGATTCTTCCGGGAAGAAAGTTTATTATAAAATAATTGCACCCAATCACAGGATAGAATTATCACGTGCCGGCATCATTCACCCCGAGCCCGGTGTTCCAAACAATATTATTCTCTATGCTATTAGCGAAGAAGGATATGTTTCAAGAGTGGAATTGAAATAAATTTGTGTTTAGCTCTTGCAGGTGTTCCTAAAAAATCCAATCAATATATTGCCTTTAGTTAGCGGGTAAGCAGCAGCAAAGAATAATTTTCCATGTGAATTTAATTTGAACGATGAATAAATGGAGGTGTGTTGGACAGGGAAGAATACAAAAGGTAGAAATATTAACGATCATTTCAAAATCAATATTATTGTTCCAGCGATTCCGAACTGTCAACTTTTTGCACAACAACAGGTTGATACATATTGATCGCATCGCCTCTCTCGGGATACCTGACAATCGTTCCTATTTCCCTTCCGTATATTTTTTAAAGTTATTCAAAATAGCCTGCCAGCCTCCTTGCTGAACATCTATAGAATTTGTATCCTCAGCTTCAAACGTTTCTTTCACTTTGGTTTTATCTCCATCGGCTTTAAAATATATTTTTACTTTTCTGCCATCACCTAATGTATACTCAATGTATTCATGTGGAGTTATTACATCGTTTACTCCACCGAAATCAAATCCAGCACTTCCATCTTTAGCTTCCATTCGGAATACGAATTTACCACCCGGGCGAAAATCATTTTCAGCATGTGGCGTATGCCAGTCATCAGATTCATTGTTCCATTGGGTGATGTGCTCAGGCTTTGTCCAGTATTCCCAAACTTTTTCAACAGGCGCATTAATGATATTCTCTACTGTAATGGATACTTTGTTTTGTGTTGACATTTTGCTGTTGATTTATTAATGGTGATTTTATTTACACTGCAAACATCTATAAATTATTTAAAATAAATGCTGTGCAAATACGACAATTCAGGGAAGGTTTTTGACAGGTAAAATTGAACTCCAATATTTTTTTGGCCTGTTACTATAAAGAAGAAGGATAATAATTTTTGAGCCTGTGTGAACTACGGCATAATCCATCTTTGGATACACTTTTAACTCGTATAAAAAAACGGACATTAACTGTATCAAAACCGTACAGTAACAATAAACACAGTAAAATTTTTCCACTGATAATCATATTGATAGAATGTCGGTACTGGCATTGCATAGTTATAAATAAGCCGTTTGCTTACCGCAATAAATATCAGTACAAATTTTCATTAAATATTCTGCTATGCTGAAAAATTATGTCAAAATTGCCTGGCGCAATCTTATCAAGAACAAAGTGTATTCAACCATTAATATACTTGGCCTTGCTGCGGGTATGGCCGTCGCGCTGCTTATTGCATTGTGGATCTGGGATGAGGTTACGTTTAATAGTTACCATACCAATCATAAACGCCTTGCCCAGGTAATGACAACGTTTTTTGATGATAAGAACGAACGGCAAACCGCCCAGGTGGTGGCTATGCCCATAGGCAATGAGCTGAGAACAAAGTATGCCGCTGATTTTAAAAATGTGGCTATGGCGTCATATAATTTCCCTCACGTAATGTCCGTTGGCGAAAAGAAAATTGCAGGCGCCGGAATGTGGGTGGAAGGTAATTTCTCTTCCATGTTTTCGTTGAAAATGATTGAAGGAAATATGCACGCGTTGGATGATCCTTCTTCTGTGTTACTAAGCGCCTCTATTGCAAAAGCTTTGTTTGGCGATGAAAGCGCCATCAACAAAACCGTGAAGTTTGATAACAAAAATGATTTTAAAGTAGCAGGCGTGTATGATGATCTTCCGCACAACACTACACTATATGATATGAAATTATTGCTGCCGTGGAAAAAATTTATAACAACACAAG
>DASYOM010000005.1:0-2789 GCA_036007765.1 Chitinophagaceae bacterium
GCATTCCATTTGTTTTATAAACCGTCATGGCATTACGGTCGCTGTTTTTCCACGCAGCCTCACTTTTTAATTGATTTATAAATTCAGGAATATCCATGCTTACTAATTGAGCATCCATTAACCGGCCACCTTCCGGCCTTAGCTCTGTAGATTCATTATTTTTTATTTCCATGATTTTTATTTTTTAACTTGAAAGATTTTTAAAATATTATTTGCTCACTTTGGCAAGCGCTTTCCCTTTATGAACCGCAACATGATCTGTCTTGTCGCTTTTTATAGCATATTGAGGATCTTCTTTAGTGGCGTGATGTGTATAACCTTTATAATCAAAATCGGCGGTATGTATTTTAATAATTTTGCCCGATACATGCCCTGCTTCCGAATTCCATTTAACATGATCGCCTGCTTTAAATGAATGTTCCATTTTCTACGAATTAATTTTATTATTCAATTTTATTTCACAATGTTGCCACTAAGTACTCGTGATTCAACCTTACAATTGTTTCGTGTGAAATAATTTTTGGACATTCCACAGTACCATGCGGCTCGCCATTGATATACATAGAGCACATTCCGTAAATACCTTCCCGGCAATCGTTGTCAAATGCAACTGGTTCTTCATCTTTTGAGATAAGACGATCGTTGAGCACATCAAACATTTCGAGAAAGGACATTTCCTTTGAAATGCCATCAATCTGATAAGTGACAAATCGGCTCTTGTCTTCTTTATTCTTTTGCCTCCATATTTTAGTGTGAAATTCATTGTTCGTTGTTAGTGGTATGATATTTTTGATTTTATTTTATTATTCTAATAAAGTCGGATAATATTAGTTACTTTTTATCTTCGTTATCAGGCTTTCTTTTCATCCAGCGCCTTTATCATTTCATCCGTAATGCTATTACTTGAAATGCCGTACCCATTTACCAGCACTCCTTTTAAATTATATTTTGGAGATGAAATAGCATATACTATCGCTTCATCGCCGGGGTCTGACGGGCCTTCAAACCGGTAATGCTTATCTATTATAAATTCGCCAGGGAATATCTTTAAAAGATTCGCACCGCATTCCAGATAATTTCCCTTTAAATTAAAATCAATAGTGTATCCTTTTTCTTTTAATAAATTAATAATTTCTGAAAGGGTTGTCATGGTATTCATGTTAAACATTTTTATATGCTGCTTGCAGTACCTGCTTTATAAATCTTGATAACACTTCGGTAGCTCAGAATGCTTTTCCTGAACTCTAAAGTTATCGCCAGAATTTCGCATTTATATCTTTTTCTATTTTCACCGTGATGCGTTTTAACTCATTTTAACATCTCACTTATTCTCTTTCGCAATTCCGGAATAACCTCCTCCATAAACCAGGGATTTATCATTACCCAATTTTGATTTCGTGGTGAAGGATGAGGTAAGGGAAAATAGTTTGGAAGAAACTCCTGATAACATCTGACGGTTTCTGTGAGATTTAATTTGCAATCTTTTTTCAAATACTCTCGCTGGGCATATTGTCCTATCAATAAAATAAGCGGAACGTTTTTAAAATTTTTAAAAATCTGAGGATGCCACAAAGGAGCACATTCTGCT
Organism: Chitinophagaceae bacterium; assembly: GCA_036007765.1. Taxonomy (GTDB): domain Bacteria; phylum Bacteroidota; class Bacteroidia; order Chitinophagales; family Chitinophagaceae; genus Ginsengibacter. Next base: position 1,589 of record DASYOM010000005.1, read on the forward strand.
CTTGGAGCAAGGTCTCCCGATATCCCTTTACCCGGATAACAAAAACTCATAGGCATAATTGAAAAATTTGCCGGGTTATAAAAAATTTCCTTATCTACATTCATCCATTTCCTTAGGGTATCGCCACTTTTATCATTCCATGGAATTCCACTTTCATGTACACGTCTGCCGGGAGCCTGTCCTATAATTATAATTTTTGAAGAAGCGCTTAATTGTACCACAGGATTGCAACCCAATGGTAAATCATTGATACAAACTTTGCATTTGCTTATTTCTTTTAAGAGAGACTTCACTAAAATATTTTAAAATCGATTAAATAGATATCGATAAATTATTAAGTATCTGCCAATAAATCAAAGTATTCATCATCTTCATTTTTACCACCAAATCCTTTGCCTAAACTTTCATGAGTTGCGACAAATTCAATCGACCTTACCCACTTTACCATTTTATAGCCTAACTGATTTTCAACCCGAAGCCTGAGCGGTGCACCATGTGCAAGCGGAAGTGGCTCGTAATTCATTTCCCAGGCAAGTATTGATTGAGGCTTGAGGCAATTATCAAGTGTATGTGTATCATAATAAGCGCCGCCATATAAACCTTCGCCAAAAGAAAAAAAAGCAACTGTTGTTACAGAAGCATGAGGATTTACCAATTCAATAATCTTGCTCAAAGATATTCCGCCCCATTCTGCTATACCCGACCAACCCTGGATGCAATGATGCATGGTAATATTTTGTTCCTTACCCATCATTTTAAGGTCTTCCAATGATAACTCAACAGGATTATCTACCAAGCCGCCAATCTTAAGTTTATATGATGCAAAATTATTTTCTGCAAGTTTTCTCCATTCAGCCGAGTCCGGCATTTTTCCGTTAAGCCAAAAATAAGGAGAAATATCTTTTTTTTGATAGTATGGTTTAGGTTTAAAACGGTTCACAGTAATACGCCATAATGTACCGTTAACAGTTGCCTGCAGGTATTGAAGAAACCGTTGCTTATTCCAGGAAAGCCAATGTGTAAAAAAGCAAAATCCAATCGTTACTAAAATAATTGCTATCCAGGCTGCCTTTCTCATCAGGCGTTACAGCTTTTTTGCAACAGCATCCTTTAAAGCTTCATGCACTAAACTTAAGTTGGCATACATGCGCTTGAGCCGGTTGTTCTCATCTTCGAGCTCTTTAACCCGTTTGAGTTCATT
>DASYOM010000006.1:0-10969 GCA_036007765.1 Chitinophagaceae bacterium
TAAATTTTTTGTGGTGAAAGTAAATATAAAAGAAAAAGAAAAAGCAGGATTGGAAAACCTGAGGCCCATCCAGATAAAATTTAATTCACCAAAGTTTATGTTGCCTATTCGCCTGGGTATGGCTAATGCCGATGGTGACCAGGATATGATTGTGTATGCTTTTACAAGGCAGGGAAGAATTGAAACAACTAACTACCGCACCGTTGCTGTACCCACCGGAAAAAATATTCCGTTATTTGTGCAAAACAACTTTTCTGATTTTTATACTAACCTGTTCATGCATCAATGGAAAAGAGAAGATGAGCGAATTGCTTTTCTTGAATATGCATGGGATGTTAGCCCTTCAAACTATGTAAAGTGTGATCCGTGTGTAAGCAATCCACCTGATTATGATGATCTTAAAACTGAAGGATTTGAAGGAGCGCCGGAGAAAAGAATTGAACATGCTTGCATCATTAACAGGCAAAGATGCAGGCGACTGGGATATAACCTTGAGCGATGAGGAAAACATGAATATATCTGCCGATGTTAGTTATAGCAGCCTCTCGCAATTACCACCGGATGAACTTGAAAAAAAGGGAAGTACCTCAACAGGAAAAATTATCCTTGCTTCAACAGTTATTTTGTTGTGCGTGACTGCCGTGAAATATAAGACAAATAAAAACTAAGTTTTTTTATAATATTAAAGAGGCATAGCCTGTATATCTTTAGAAACACATGTTCCTGTAATCACTGAGAACTATTGAAAAAACATTATCCACGATAACCTTTATAAAATAAGAGAGGCTTGCCCCAAAGGCAAACCTCTCTTTTTAACCTAAATCATCCAAACCTTAAATACTTCCGCCACTTTGGCTATTGTTGTTTCTTCTTTGAGGACGTAAAGAAGGCTCTACATCATCTTTAAATTTTTTAAACTGATCTTCATTAAAAATGCCCTTTAGTTTTTCATCGCGGTCATTCGTCATTTTTTCAAATACACTACGATCAGGGCGATTACCACTTGCCCTGGCATCTTCTCTCATCTTATCCTGTTCTTTGTAAAAATCATTTAATATCGCATTTGTTTTATCCTGTTGTGACTGGTCAAGCTTAAGTGGATCTGAAATTTTTTCCATTGCAGATTTAACTCTCTCTTCAACCGTCTTTCTTTGAAAGCCCTGCTGTTGTGCATTTGTAGCTGTAGCTGTTGCGATAAGAAAAGCAACAACCATGATGATCTTTGTTTTCATTTTTAGGTATTTGTTTTTAATGTTTAAAATTACCTGCCTGGTTAAAGACAGAATTATTGAAAAGGATTTAGCTTAATGTTCATGCGACCCTTTGCCAGGCCGCGACGTCATTCTTATAATCAGTTTTTTGATGGCTGTGTCAAATTTTGGTAATTGTTCCCGCGTACAAATTTTGCGGGCTCTTTCAAAATGCCTGAACATCTGGATGTCAAGATCTTTTTGTTTTGTACCGATTAACGCTGCCCTAATATTTATAATCGAGTCTGAAACAGGTCCTGTGTAAAGAAGATCATACAATCCAAATTTTGCATTTCTTACATCATTAAATAATGGGTGCACTTTTTCTAATTGTGCCTTACGCAACACCTGATATTGATCGAGTTGTTCTTTTGTAAAGCCAACATCTTTTTGTAAAGATTTTGAAAAGCGGCTTTGATTTTCATTTGATGTTTCTTTACTGGCCGGTTCATTAAGAAATATGAAAAAAACTAACATCGCCAGGTTAGTTATAAGAAGGAAGATTATAATTGAGATGAGCGACTTATTTCTTTTATTATTATCCATTGTTAATTTATTTTTCCAGTTCATACAGGCCGGTCGTAACCTGGTTGTACTCATCTACTGCGGCTACTTCGTTGCCTGGTTGTGCATAAGAATTCTTCGAATTAATAGAAGTAAATATTACCGCGAGATTAATCATTACTACAAGACAAATAGACGCAAAAGCAATTACCGGCCTTGCAAAAAAAGAAGATATTTTATTCCATATATTTTTTTCATTCAGCATCCTTGCTTCAAGCCGGGTAAAAAAATAATCAGGTGAAGATGCTTTTGAAATATTGTCAATGCTATGCAAAGCATCTTCAATTTTTTTGTTCATAAAATTTTCATTCATTTTCATATTTATTTAGACGTTTTTTTTAAATCAAAACCTGCGTTGAGTTCCAATATTGGAATTAATAATCCGTTGCCGCTTTTTTCTAAATTGAAAACCTGGCAGCCTTGCATTAGCCACTGTATTTTAGGTAATAATTTTTCAAAATCTTTTTTAATTTATCTTTTGCTCTTTGCAATAATGCGTCTACCGCTGCTTCACTCAGATTCATAACTTCAGCAATTTCTTTATAGCTTAAATTTTCCAGTTTGCTTAACACAAAAGCTGCTTTCTGATTTGGCAATAATTGTTCAATCGCTTTAAAAAGAATCGCTCCGTTTTCTTTATTTTCAAGGCTAATGCCTGGATGAAAGAAATCCGGCAGGTCTATGATCTGTTCATCATTATTGCCATAGAGACTTTGAATAAAAGCGAATCGTTTTTTTCTTTTTTTCTTCCTTATATGATCTGTTGTTTTGGTGATTGTGATACGATACAGCCAGGTTGAAAATTTTGATTCGCCTTTAAATGAAGAGACAGATTCGTACACTTGTATAAACACTTCCTGGGAAACATCCTCTGCATCTTCAGCATTTTGGAGAATGCCCAATGCGGTATTATAAACCATATCCTGCCAGGTATCCACCAATATTTTAAAAGCAGCCCGGTCCTTTTTTTTTACCAGTTCTATCAGTTCCTGTTCATTCAAAATAAAATATTTACGCTAGTTAGAACCTGTTGAAGTTACCTCCTCTTTCCATAGGATCAGCTGCAGATGCACTGGCCTTGCCGCTTCCAAAGTTCTTTAATTTGTAGGAAAATGTTAGCATAAAATATTGTTGCAGAACCTGGTTTCTTACATCCTCAACATACGATTCTGTTACGTTGCGTGTAATGCTTTTATTTTGTTTTAAAAGATCAAATACTGATAATTTTAATTCGCCTGCCTGGTTCTTTAAGAACTTTTGGCCGATTGCAATATTCCACAACCAGTAATTTTGATTGAATCCATCTGTTAAACCTTTATAGTATTGATTGGATAAATCGTTCTGTAAAAACAATCCCTTTTTTGAAAGCAGGTTTGCGGTGATGCCCGCAGATTGTACAAAATAATTATTGTTCAGATTGGGTTGAAGTGTGTTTTTTACTACGTTGATATTGCCCGAATAAGAAAGAGTGAAATCGATATACTGGCTAACATTACTTGCCAGCACGGCACCCAGGTTGTAATTATAATTGTTCGATGTGTTTGATACATTATTAATAAGCCCCGGAAGTTTTGAATAGCTAAGGCCAGCATTAAAATTCAGATTGGATTTTATGAATTTTAGGGGTAATCCAAATGTAAAAAAAGACCTTGCACTTATATATCCATCAAGGTTCACAGGCTTTGATATTTGAGAACCTTTGTAAAGTGTAATTGTATTGGTGAGCGCTGAATCCTGTAAAGCCGTATAAACAGCATTCGCTACATAGTCTTTGGTGGTCTGAAAAAATATATTTGCAAAAAAACTTTGCCCTTTTGCACTGTTGGTATATGTATACCTGGTGATAAGGTTATTCGTGTATTGTTGTTTCAGATCAGGGTTTCCTGTTGTAAAATAAAACTGGTTAGAATTATTGATAACATTCTGTAATTGAGTTACCGAAGGTGGGTTCACTGATGACCTGTATATAACCCTCAAATTGCTTTTGGAGGAAAGCTTAAGCCTTGCGAAAACATTGCCCAAAATATTACTGAAAGATTTGTCAATATGTGTAACCTGTGGAAATACCTGGTCGCTTTTAAGCTCACTATATTGATAAGATAAACCTGCTGAGATCATATTATCCTTGTCGCCGATGCGGTATGTAATTCCGCCATTTTGCGAGTTGTATGTATTGTCAAATTTATTACTAAGGCTTGTGTCTAAAATAGAATACTTGGCATTAGCATTGTCAAAACTAGAAGTCTCCTGGTCTGCATGATTATTTTGAAAAGAAGGATTATAGTTTAATTGAAGCATGGCCTTTTTTCCTACAGGCTCTGTGTAAGCAATGTTGAAACTATACTTGTTGCTATTAGTTTGCTGATCAGAAAGTTGCTGAACAGTATCTATCAAGACGGAATTTAATTTATAAAATGTGTTATAGGCGGTGAGATAATTTTGCCCGTTCCTGTCTGTAAAATTTGTATTGAATCCAATCGAAATGCTTCTGCCCCTTTTAGGAAATGCATGCCTGAATAAAACACCATTACTTACATTATAGCCTTTGGTATTGCTGTTAATGTCATACTCTGTTTTGCTTAATATATTTTGTGGGTCAATAGATTGTACTCCCGAAACTGAACTGCTCGATTTATTATTTTGAAAATTGAGACTTGAGGTTACCAGCAAAGAGTTTGAAGAATCAATTTTATAATTCAGCCTGAAGTTTACGCGGTTATTATAATTCGTATTATCAGATAGTGTGTTCTCATCATAAAACTGGCTTGAATCTTTTGTAATAAAGTTTTGCCTGTTAATGGTCTCATTATTATTGGTGTTGCTGTTATTGAAAAAATAACTTGCTGCCACATCAACTTTTTTACTCCACTGGTCACTATAATTTATGCCAAATGCATTTGTTTTACTGATACCATTTTGTTGCCCTACTAAAAAATTATCAGAATTTCCGCCACCTCCTCTAAAGTTTCCACCACCGCCTGCGTTACCGCCACCACCGCGGTTTCCGCCCCCGCCGCGATTGTTGCTACTCGTAACACCCAAAAGATCCTGCGAAGAAAAATTCTGCTGATTTACATTATTAAAAAGGCCAACGAGTGAAATGCGCCTTGCATTGTTAAAAAAGCTAACGTTACCTCCTGCACTATACCTGTTATCGGTGCCATAGCCTGCAAATACTCTTCCGAAATTTCCATTTCGCATATCCTTTTTAGTTACAATATTTATAGACTTGGTTGTATTGCCATCATCGAAACCCGTAAGTTGCGCCTGGTCGCTTAATTTATCAAACACCTGTATTTTATCAACCACTTCACTCGGAAGATTTCTTAAAGTAGCCGTGGCATCATCTCCAAAAAAATCACGGCCATCCACAGTAACTTTTGTTACAGTTTCTCCATGGGCGGTAACCGCGCCTTTTTGATCAACAGTTACACCCGGCATTTTTTTAATCAGGTCTTCGGTGGTTGCATCAGGGTTTACTTTATATTGATTGGCTGAATATTCAAGCGTATCATTTTTTTGTTTCACTGGCGGAGATTCACCACTGATAACAACAGTCGCTAAAGTTTTAGCATCTTTTGAAAAATCAATAATCCCAAGGTCATTGGTTCCATCGGAAACGGAAATAACTTTTACATACGTCTCATAGCCAACCGATGTAGCAGTTAAAGTATAATTTCCGGGTGATACCTGGCTGAAAGTAAAAATTCCTTTTGAATCAGAAACCGATGTCAGGTTTGCAGAAGCAGAATCGGCAGAAGAAAGTTGTATGGTTGCATTAGAAACGGGCGCTTTTCCAGTGGTCTCCTGTAATATACCTGTTACAGATTGCGCATTTACATTTGAAAAAAATACCGCAGTTAAAAAACAACTTAATAAAAATCTATACATAATATTCATTTACTAAACCATTGGACGGCATTCTTCAATAAAACCTTTGTATTGATTTGAGATGGGGAAGTTTTGTTTTCTTACAATGAAATATCATAACATTTTATTATTTTAGTCTACAACATTACTTACACAAAATTTATGTTATGAAAAAAATTACTATTATTATTTGCACATTATTGATTACAATTTTATGCAAAACGGCTATTGCCCAGGACCAGGCTGCAATGAAAGCATGGCAGGATTATATGACCCCGGGAGATGTACATAAAATGATTGCTACAAGCAATGGTACCTGGAATGAAGAAGTCACTACGTGGATGGCCCCCGGTCAACCGCCTACCAAAAGCACAGCCACTGCAGAAAATACCATGATCATGGGCGGCCGCTACCAGCAAACTAAGCATACGGGCACTTTTAACGGAATGCCATTTGAAGGAATGAGTCTTTTAGGATACGATAATGCTAAAAAGGTTTTTATGAGTACCTGGATAGATAACATGGGCACAGGAGTTATGAACCTGGAGGGAAAGTGGGATCCTGCAACCAAGTCAATCAATTTTACGGGAGTAGCAGTTGATCCTACAACAGGCAAGGATATGAACGTAAAAGAAACTTTTACAATAGTAGATAACAATTCACAAAAGCTGGAAATGTATGTAGTGAATGATGGAAAGGAATCCAAAACAATGGAAATTTTGCTTAAGAGGAAGTAAACAGATTTTAGTTGGTCTAAATACACCCGGAAGTAAATTTTCGGGTTTTTTGTTTCATTAACATTACTAAAAAGCATTTCTATTATCTTGCACTTCCAAAAACAAAAACCTATATGGACTATAATAAGATTGTTTCAGTTACAGGGCTTACTGGTTTATTTGAGCTTCTTTCCTCAAAGTCAGATGGAGCGGTTGTAAGATCATTAGATGATAAAAGCACAAAGTTTGTAAGCAGCCGTCAGCATAATTTTTCGCACCTGGAAAGTATTGAGGTTTTTACCACAAAAGACAACTCCAATCTTGCCGAATTATTTACTGCAATGAAAAATAGTAAGGAAAAAATTCCTGAAGCAAGTTCTGACAATAAAATTTTAAAAGCTTACTTCGAAAAAGTATATCCCGATTTAGACTTTGAAAGAGTATATGCCAGTGATATGAAGAAAATGATCAAATGGTTTCAAATTATTCAAAAAAATGATATTGAGATTAAAATAAAATCTCCGGAAGAAACTGAGGATGCCAGTGACAACAATAAAACCCATAAGCCTGCACAAACAGCCCATGTTAAAGACATGAAACCACAAAAAAGCGCTACACGCAAAATAGAAAGCAGGGGAGTGAAGTAGTTGAAAATTGATAATTGATAATGATCACCTGGTTTCTGCCTGAATTTCTATAATCTAATACCTTCATAATGATAGAAGCATCTGCTGATATAAAAAAAATAGAAAGAAAGTTTATTCCTGGAAATTTAATAGTAGAAAACTGGGAAGTCATAGAGCCTTATTTTAAAGAGCTTTTAGAAAGAGATATAAATTCAAAAAACGATCTTGAGAAATGGCTTGCAGATATGAATGAACTGGATGCAATAATAAATGAAGATTTTAGCTGGCGCCAGATCAGGATGACATGCGACACTACAGATAAAAAGCTGGAAGAATCGTTTAACTTTTTTTGCATGGAGATCCATCCTAAGATGCAGCCTTATGCTGATGCACTTAATAAAAAGCTGGTTAATTCTCCTTTTTTAAAAGAGCTCAATGCTGCTACCTATTTTACTTACCTGCGTACGGTTAAAAAAAATATTGATCTTTTTAGAGAAGATAATATCCAGTTGCAGGCTGAGCTGGCAGTGTTACAGCAGAAGTACGGAGTGATAACAGGCAGGATGGTTGTAGAGGTTAACGATAAGGAATACACGTTGCAACAAGCAGCAAAATTTCTTGAAAGCCACGATAGGGATTTAAGGGAAGATGTTTACAGGAAAATAAATGAAAGAAGATTACAGGATAAAGATGAATTGAATGACCTGTTCTTAACCTTAATAGAAAAGCGTCAAAAGGTTGCTCAGAATGCCGGGTTTGAAAATTACAGGGACTATAAATTTAAGGAGCTTGGGAGGTTTGATTATACAAAAGAAGATTGTTTTCATTTTCACGATTCTGTCAAGAATCATGTATTGCCATTAGTAAATAAAATCTACGCTAATAAAAAACGAAAGCTTGGACTTGATAATCTCCGGCCATGGGATGTGGAAGCTGAGCCAAAAGGCACTAAAGCTCTCACCCCGTTTAAAACGGGAAGTGAGCTGCTCCAAAAATCTATTGACTGTTTTACACAGATTCGCCCGTTCTTTGGAGACTGCCTTGAGCAAATGAATGCAAAGAAACATCTTGACCTTGAAAGCAGGCAGGGCAAAGCACCCGGCGGATACAATTGTCCGCTTGCAGAAAGTGGTGCCCCATTTATTTTTATGAATGCAGCCGGGCAGATGAATGATGTAACTACAATGGTTCATGAGGGTGGGCATGCTGTTCATTCTTTTCTTACCCATGGGCTTTCTTTGAATGCATTTAAAGAGTATCCAATGGAAATCGCGGAGGTTGCCAGCATGGCTATGGAGCTTTTTAGTATGGACCACTGGGATGTTTTTTTTGAAAATAAAGATGATCTCCGCAGGGCTAAAGAGCACCAGCTTGAAAGAACAATTTCCATATTCCCCTGGATAGCAGTTATTGATAAATTTCAACATTGGCTTTACGAAAATCCAAATCATACAACAGAAGAGAGAACGAAACAATGGATATCGATACTTAATAGTTTCTCTGATGAAATAATAGATTATAAAGACCTTGAAAATTACAGGGCAAACGGATGGCAAAAGCAATTGCATTTGTTTGAAGTTCCTTTTTATTATATTGAATATGGTATTGCCCAGTTAGGCGCAATAGGAATGTGGATGCAATACAAAAAGAATCCTGAGCAGGCCTTGGATAATTACATGAAAGCCTTAAGCCTTGGCGGTACAAAAACATTACCGGAACTGTATAAAGTTGCAGGCCTCACATTTGATTTTTCTGCAGAAAATATAAAGGCACTTATGGAATTTGTAAATGAAGAGATGGAGAAAATAAATAAATAGGATTGATATTTACTGTCGATATTATCTCCGTTGGCTTTTTATTGCAAAAATAATCTACGATTTATCCTATTCTGCAAAGTGCGATTACTTCAAATAATAATTTAGTTTCTTTGCGCAAAGTTTATTGTATATGTGGAAACGCCTCGCCGATTTTGTTCTGAAAAACAAATTCTTTCTCTTGATTGCATTGCTGGCTCTAACAATTGCTATGGGTTTCTTTGCAAGTAAAATAAAACTCAGCTACGAATTTTCAAAAGCGATTCCTGTTGACAATCCAAAGTATAAAGATTATCTCCGCTTTAAAGAAAAGTTTGGTGATGATGGAAATCTTCTTGTTATAGGAATTCAAACGGATAGTTTTTTTTCTCTCAATAATTTTTCAGCTTACGAGGAGTTAAATACAAGCCTGAAAAAAATAAGATATGTTGAGGATGTATTGAGTGTATCAAATGCTGTTGATCTTTTGAAAGATACTTCATCTCAAAAGTTAAATGCAATACCAATTTTTCCCGCCGGCATAAATACCCAAGACAATCTCGATAGTGACAAAGCGCTATTTTATACATTACCTTTTTATAAAACCCTTCTTTATAATCCTTCAACAAAAAGTTATTTATCCGCAGTACGTATTAATAAAGACGTACTTAATTCTTCGGGTCGAACAGAAGTCGTTAACAACATAATAAAAGCAACAGATGCTTATACAGCCAAAACAAATATTTTAACGCATATAAGCGGCTTACCATTAATACGCACACAGGTTGCCGACAGGATCGCAAGAGAAATGAAATGGTTTACAATCGGCTCACTTGCATTATCAGCTTTAATTCTACTACTAATGTTTCGTTCAGTAAGTACTATGATTTTATCGCTTATGGTTGTAATTATTGGCGTAATATGGAGCATTGGTATAACTTATCTCTTTGGTTATAAAATTACATTGCTTACTGCCTTAATACCTCCCCTCGTTGTTGTAATTGGTATTCCAAACTGTATTTATTTTTTAAATAAATATCATTCTACTTATAAAAAAACAGGAGATAAGAAACAGTCGCTTATTGATATGGTAAGCAAGATGGGTGTGGTTACACTTTTCTGTAATTTAACAGCAGCTATTGGTTTTGCTGTGTTTGCTTTAACCAAAAGCGCAATTTTAAAAGAGTTTGGAGAAGTCGCAGGTTTAAGTATTATGTTGATCTTTGTAATTTCTTTTATACTGCTTCCTTCAGTCTTAAGCATTATGCCAGTGCCTGGTAAGCGACAGTTGAACTACCTGGATGTAAAATTTTTTACTGATTTATTATTAAGAATTGAGCGATGGGTGTTGCATTATAAAACTATCGTTTATGCTGCAACGTTACTGGTGATTATTTTATCAGTAATGGGAATTTTTAAATTGAAAACGGAGGGATTTATTGTAGATGATCTTCCGAAAACTGATAAAATATATACCGACCTTAAATTTTTTGAAAGCAATTTTAATGGGGTGATGCCTTTGGAAATAGTAATTGATACGAAAAAAAGATCTGGCCTTGCGGGAGGAAGAATTTTGCCTGTACTGCAAAAAATGGATTCCCTTTCCGCTTATATAACTGCACAAAAAGAAATGAGCAGGCCGCTTTCAGTTGCTGAAGGAATTAAATTTGTGAAACAGGGATTTTATGAAGGTGACTCTTCTAATTATGCGCTTCCCAATTCTTTCGATGCAGCGTTCGTTGGCGAATACCTCAAACCTTCAAATGATAGTGGCGGCAAAAATAATCTTACCAAGCTTCTTACCAGTTTTATTGATACTGCGCGACAATCCACAAGAATGAGCATCACTATGGCAGATGTCGGGACAAAAAAACTTCCCGGCATCCTGCAAGGCATAAGAACCCGTGCGGACCAGATTTTTGATACTTCAAAATATATTGTTACGCTAACCGGATCGACAATGACATTTTTAGAAGGAAGTACTTTTATTATAAACGGACTTAAGGAAAGTATACTATGGGCATTTTTATTTATTGCTCTTTGCATGTTATATTTGTTCAGGTCTTTAAGAATATTGATATGCTCACTTATCCCAAATGTAATCCCGCTAATAGTTACTGCGGGAATTATGGGATGGAGTGGTGTAAGAT
>DASYOM010000007.1:0-6330 GCA_036007765.1 Chitinophagaceae bacterium
CCTTATGATTTTGAGCTTGAGGATGGGAAAAAAATATCACTGTTCATTGAAATATTGTTGCCGGAAATTCATTTGGTTTTAATGGGGCATCAATATGATTTGTACCCGCTTGCCAGACTGGCAAAAGAAATGGGATGGCGCGTAACAATCGTTTCAAATCCTTTGAAAGTAAATACAACATTTGTGAAATCTGTAGATCAAATTTTAGCAGAAAATCAGTTTAATGAAATATTTTTTGATAATTACACAGCTATCATATTAATGTCGCACGATTATCAAACAGATAAACGAAATTTACGCAAAGCTTTAGAGACGGCGACACCATATATTGCAATGCTTGGGCCAAAAGTACGTTCAGAGAAAATTTTCCAGGAATTGGAAGAGGATTCGCCATTGTCTGAGGAAGATATGAAGCGAATTTATTCTCTGCCGGACTTGATATTGGCGCACTAACCCCGGAAGAAATAGCTTTGTCATTAATAGCTGAAATAAGAGCTGTATTTTCTGAAAGAGAAGGTGGCTTTTTACGCCTGAGAGAAACTACAATCCATGAAAGAAATTAGGTTGTAATTTTATTAAATTATTTAGCCCCTCAGAATTAATTAAATTACCCTGATGATTACGGATATTTACAACAGAGTTCACGATTACCTGCGGATTTCCTTAACGGACAATTGCAACCTCCGTTGCTTTTACTGTATGCCTGAAGAGGATTATGTATTTACGCCTCCTGCCAAACTTATGCAGGTTGATGAGATTGAAGCCATCGCGAAAATATTTGTGCAGCTTGGTGTAAATAAAATAAGGCTTACCGGGGGCGAGCCTTTGGTGCGTAAAGGTGCAGAAGACATTATTCTGCGCCTATCAAAATTGCCAGTGAAACTCACACTTACTACTAACGCATCTAGGCTACACGATTTTGTTAATGTGCTGAAAGAGGCTAATGTGCATTCGCTGAATATTAGTTTAGATACGTTACAATCAGAGAAGTTCAATCTTATTACAAGACGCAATCAATTTGACAGGGTATTTGAAAACATTCATCTTCTGATAAAAAATAATTTTCATGTAAAAGTGAATGTGGTTATGATGAAAGGCCTCAATGATAATGAAATCAACGACTTTATTGAGTGGACAAAAGATATTGATGTTCACGTTCGCTTTATAGAATTTATGCCTTTTGATAGTAACCGGTGGACAAGCAATAAAGTTTTTACATGGAAAGAAATGATTGAAGTGATTGAAAAAAAGTATGAGGTTATCAGCCTGCATAATGATATACACGATACTTCAAAAAAGTATACTGTAGCGGGACATAAAGGAACTTTCGCGGTAATCAGTACTATGAGTGCCCCGTTTTGCAGCGGTTGCAACAGGATGAGGCTTACGGCCGATGGTAAAATGAAAAACTGCCTTTTCTCTCAAACCGAAACTGACCTGTTAAGCGTTTTCAGAAATGGCGGGGATATCGTTCCTCTTATTCATGAAAGCATTCATTCCAAAGAAAAAGAACTTGGCGGACAGTTTACCAAAGACTTTGAAAAAATTCATACAGAGGATATTCATAATAGAAGTATGATTGCAATAGGGGGATAATTTTATTTTTAAATTTTTCTTATCCGTAATTATCAGAATGTCCTGTAAAGCAAATTCTTATAGGGTAGCTGGACATTTCTAACTTATTCATAATTTCTTAAATTTGCTTATATGGGCATTCATGAAATTATTACCATTGACGAAGGCATTTTGGGTGGTCAACCTGTTTTTAAAGGGACACGTGTTCCTGTTGAAAGCTTGTTTGATCATTTAGAAGCCGGCGTACCACTTGACGAATTTTTAGATGATTTTCCTACAGTGGCTAAAGAGCAGGCAATTGCTTTATTAGATATAGCCAACAAGCTTTTAACTTCTAAAAATGCAGCTCAACTCTATGCGACTATTGCTTGATGAAAATTTACCCAAACGGCTTAAGCTTGATTTTCCGGAGCATGAAATTTTTACAGTTCGTGATAAAGGATGGAATGGTATTAAGAATGGCGAACTATTAAAACTTTTGCTGGAGAATTCTTTTGATGCCTTATTGACTTATGATAAAAACTTACAGCATCAGCAAAACTTCTTAAAATTCTCAATAACAGTTTTTATTTTAACAGCGAAAATCAATCAATACATCGAACTAACAAAATTGACACCAAAAATAATTGAGTATTTAAGCAGTGGAGAAAAACGAATTGGTCCGGTCATCATTTCGGGTAACTAAGATTTACCTGTGAAGCTTTTAAAAAAATTGTCAAAACACTTCTCCAATTCACTATTGATTTTTTGTTTTATGTTTAATTAATATTTACAATGCAATATTGGATAAAGATTAATTAATGTCTTCATTGCCATCATCACCAGCTAATGAATTAAAGCGGACCCTTACTCCTGTTATGTTGTGGGGGTTGGGTGTGGGCTACGTAATTTCAGGAATGTATTTTGGCTGGAACTTAGGACTTGAGCAGGGCGGCACTTTGGGTTTAGCGATCGCCACTTTTTTCATCATCATCATGTATGTAACATTTACTTTTAGCTATGCTGAACTTGCATGTGCTATACCCAAAGCCGGTGGTGCATTTGACTACGCTAACCGGGCACTTGGAAAAGACATTGGTTTCATTGCGGGCATGGCGCAGAACATTGAATTTATTTTTGCTCCACCGGCAATTGCGTTTGCCATTGGCGCATATTTTAATTTATTTTTTCCTCAAATACCAATACTTGCCATTGCAATTTTTGGATATATTGTTTTTACAGCATTGAATATTTATGGAGTAAAGGCTGCAGCCATGTTTGAATTAGCCATCACAATTTTAGCCGTTGGAGAATTATTATTATTTACAGGAATTACCATCCCTCATTTCAAAATAGAAAATCTGCAGCACAATGCATTGCCACATGGATGGCAGGGAATATTTGCGGCGATCCCGTTTGCAATATGGTTTTTCCTGGCCATTGAGGGAGTTGCAAATGTCGCGGAAGAAGCTGTCAATCCACAAAGAACTATTTTAATCGGTTTTGGTTCCGCTATCCTCACTTTGGTAATTTTGTGTGTGTTAACTTTTGCTTCTTCCGTAGGTGTTGCAGGTTGGGAAGCCATTGTATATAAAAATGATGGCGGTACTTCTGATTCACCGTTGCCACTGGCTTTGGGGCACATAGTTGGGAGCAATAATGTATTGTATCATTTACTCATTACAGTTGGTCTATTTGGGTTAGTTGCTTCTTTTCATGGAATTATTTTGGCAGCAGGAAGATCAGTTTTTGAATTTGGAAGGGTAAAATTTGCTCCTGGTTTTATTGGAAAAATTCATCCAAAATTTCAAACACCTTCTAATGCGTTGCTGATAAATATGCTGATCGGGATCATTGCATTGCTTACCGGGAAGACCTCTGAGATCATAACTATTTCTGTATTTGGAGCATTAACATTATACATTCTATCTATGATATCATTTTTTCAGCTAAGAAAAAAAGAACCCCAAATGATTCGCCCATTTAAGGTTCCATGGTATCCCGTATTTCCTGGCATCGCGTTGGCGATTGCGATTATTTCATTTATTGCTATGACGATTTTTAATGTGGAACTTGCAATTATTTATTTTGTATTGATGGGAATTTGTTACGCGGCTTTTAAAGTACTTAAAAAATAAGACCTCGTTATTTTAGATTGTTGATCAAAGAAATTATATGAATACAAATGAGATCCTTCAGTATGTAAAAGATCATCCATCAGGAAAAGTAAAAATCGCCTTTACTGATATAGATGGCATTTTGCGGGGTAAATATATTTCTATAGAAAAATTTCTTGGGGTAGCAGAGAGAAGCACGAGTTTCTGCAACGTGATTTTTGGATGGGACTCAGCAGATGTTGCTTATAATAATGTTGAATATACAGGCTGGCATACGGGCTATCCTGATGCTCCTGCTAAAATAGACTTGTCTACATTTAGAAAGATACCCTGGGAAGATGATGTCCCATTTTTTCTTGGAGAAATGATTGAGGTAAACGGAGAACCATCACATGTTTGCCCCAGGCAATTATTAAAAAAAGTTTTGAAAGATGCAGAGCAGGAAGGTTATCTGCCATACTTTTCACAGGAATTTGAATGGTACAATTTTGCAGAAACGCCGCAAAGTATTTACGATAAACAATTTAAAAATCTTACGCCACTCACTCCGGGCATGTTCGGCTATTCGTTACTTCGCAGCTCATTACAGAACCCTTATTTCGCTGATCTTTTTGATTTGCTCAAAAAATTTGATGTTCCACTGGAAGGCCTGCATACGGAGACAGGCCCAGGTACTTATGAAGCTGCCATCACTTATTCTGAAATAGTTGAGGCAGCTGACAGGGCAGTGTTATTTAAATCAGCGGTAAAAGAAATTGCGTACAAGCATGGCTGTATGGCGACATTCATGGCGAAGATTAATGAAAATTTGCCGGGTTGCGGTGGGCACGTACATCAAAGCTTATGGGATAAAAACGGAAATAAAAATCTTTTTTATAATGAAAAGGATTCAATGAAAATGAGCGGGCTGATGAAAAGTTATATCGCAGGTCAGTTGTATTGCCTGCCATTTATTTTACCAATGTTTGCACCCGTAATTAATAGTTACAAGCGGCTGGTAGAAGGTGCGTGGGCACCCACTACACTTACATGGGGAGCTGATAACAGAACGGTAGCAATACGTGTTTTATCCGGGAGCAATAAATCATGCAGGTTAGAAACAAGAGTAACAGGTTCTGATGTAAATCCATATTTGGCGATGGCTGCATCGCTTACTTCGGGCTTGTATGGGATAAAAAATAAATTAAAATTGAAACAACCTGCATCCATTGGAAATGGATATAACGATTTTTCGAATGGGGTGCTTCCAAAAACTCTTGATGAAGCAACACAAATGATGAAGCAATCAACAGTGGCAAAAGAAATCCTGGGAGAAAAATTTGTTAATCATTTTGTTCAAACTCGTGAATGGGAATGGAAGCAGCATCTTAAAGCGGTTACGGATTGGGAATATAAAAGGTATTTTGAAATAATATAGCCCCGGGGCATAAAGGAAAGTAGGAAAGTATTTGTTTGAATTTTATTATTTAAATATCGGGAATAAAAGATTTCGTTCCTATGGAGCGGAGAAAACATTATCAATCGTCCCTATAAAGATTTCGCTATTATCGAGCTGTAAAGCTGTGGCAGATAAACGCAGGGGGAGTGAACCTTAGAAAAAATTAATGATGACACCAGATCTGCAGTCAGGAAAATAGGAAATAGTTCTAAGCTCCGTAGGAGTAAATATCTTTGTAGCAAGCATAGATGACGGATTCCGGCTCCGTCAGGAGTCGAATAACAGGAATTGAAAATTATTTTAAACTACGAATGTAAAATATGCCAAATACCTACACCCAATTGTACATTCAATTGGTATTTGCCGTGAAGGACAGACATAATCTTGTCAAAGAATCTTTCAGAGACGAAATTGAAAAATATCTTTGCGGCACAGCCAAAAATCATAAACACAAACCATTAGCCATTTATGTAATGCCAGATCATTTACATTTTTTAATTGGATTACATCCTGAACAGGCAATTTCCGATTTAGTTAGAGATATTAAATCTCATTCAACAAAATTTATTAATGAAAAAAAATGGCTGCCGCAAAAATTTTATTGGCAGGAAGGATTTGGTGCGTTTAGTTATTCAAAATCTCAATTAGATACTGTTGTTAAATACATTTTGAATCAACCTATGCATCATCACAAGAAAACATTTCGTGAAGAATATCTGGAATTTCTGAAAAAGTTTGAAATTGAATATGATGATAAGTTTGCATTTTATAATTGAATGTATCTTTTAATTAAAGATTCCGCTCCTACGGAGCGGACATTGCGGCTTCAAATGCTTCTACAAAGATTTAGCCCCGATGGGGCTGTGAAAAGAATGAAAAGGGGCTCTGGAAAAATAAAAGACTTGAACAATAATTTCCGCTATTGAACTTAAAACCTTGCACGATTAAATATTTTCCCAGATGACCTTCGACAAAATTTATCAATATAATTTCCCTACAACCATTCGATTTGGAGCGGGCGCCAGCAAGGAGGTTGGAGATTATTTATTAAAAAATAATCTATCAAAACCTCTTATAGTTACTGACCCAAATGTTGCACAATTAGACTTTTTTAAAGAAATTATTAATGATCTGAAAAGGAAAAATATTTCAATTGAAGTATTTAGTGACATCCACAAAAATCCTGTAAAGCCGGATGTTTATAATGGCACGGGTGTATAT
>DASYOM010000008.1:0-29527 GCA_036007765.1 Chitinophagaceae bacterium
TAAAAATTATCAATCTTGTTTAAAGCATTGAGCTCTTCATAATGAGCCGTTACCGATGCAATCAATTGTTCTTTTGTCATATTAATGGGATTTAGTTCCCTAAATTTACAATTGTCGGTGCGACATTTTGAAATGCACCCCGCAGGCCTTACCGTATATCCTCTTCTTGTAAGTACAAAAGATAACGGCCTGGTAAATACATTTTATCCTTTTTTACACCAGTTCAATAATACTATGGCATGTGTTTTTATCGGCACCCAAAGGTATGTACTGAATGGAGCGGATAAGTATAATCCGGCATGGCTTATTCCATATGATGTAATCAACAGTGATGCCTTTATTGTTGACAATGATAACGGCGGCTGGATATTTCTTGACGATGAAAAGGATATTTTTCAAAACACTGTTTTTATGTATTCTGAAGTCTCACCGGAAGGTTTAATGAGTGGCGAAGCCACAGTAACCAGTTCTGGCTACAGCAAGAATTCCAGATTAAAAACATGGAAAGAGGATAAGGCTTCATTCAACGATTATTTTTCCAAATCATTTACAGGAATGAAGATTGAAAACGTACAAGTTTTTAATGAAGACAATGATACAATGCCACTGGAACAGAAAGTAAAATTCTCATTTCCTTTAAGCTCATCAGGTGAATACCAGTACTTCACTTTCAATTTATTCCAGGGGCTTGAAAAAAATCCATTCCTTGCTGAAGAGCGCTTCACTGATATAGACTATGGCTACAACCAGTCTTTCAAAGTGGTGGGTAAAATTTATATCCCCGATGGTTATGTGTTCGAAGAACTTCCAAAAAATATGAAAATGATCATGCCGGACACCAGTATAGTTTTTAGCCGTATGATGCAGGCTGATTCTAATTCAATAGATTTAAGAGTGACAGTCGACTTTCTAAGACCTTATTATACTGCAGAAATGTATCCATATTTCAAGGAATTTTATAAAAAATTATTTGCTTCACTAAATGAGCAGGTGGTTATTAAAAAGAAAAACGCAAAGCCCTGATGAAAAAAATTTTAATCGCTACAATAGCAAACCTTATTACATTCACAGCAATTTGCCAAAGTAACATATTAGATGCTTCTACCCTCCCGATTGCTCTAAAAGAAAATGCACATAGCGTAAAGAGGGAAGAGAAGATAAATTTTGAAATAAAAGATATAGATCAGGCAAAACTAACAGTGCACCAGGTTTATACAGTTCTGGATGCAGAAGGAGAAGATGCGCTTTTCTTTAATGAGTACTCAACAAGTTTTCAAAAATTAATTGATGCAGAAATAAAAGTGTATGATGCAAAAGGAAATTTCGTAAATAAATACAAAATGAAGGAAATGCATGCGCAGAATATTGGTGAAGGGCTGGTAGAAGATGTGAAGATTTATTATTTCAGAGTTGCAGCTCCCTCCTATCCTGTAACTGTGCAGTATGATTATGAAGTAAAATATAAAGGAACGCTTCATTATCCTGATTATGATATTGCATCTCCGGGAGAGTCAGTAGAATATTCCATCTATACAGCAAGTGTTCCTTTAGATATAGATCTTAGATTTAAGGCAAAAAATATTAACCTGTTGCCTATTACAACTTCATTAGGTCCAAATAAATTTTATAATTGGGAAGTAAAAAACCTCCATGCAATCGTGAGGGAAGAAGGTGCCGCAAACAGAGGAAGTAATTATCCTAAGATAATGATGGCTCCCAACAAATTTTCAATGGATGGAAATGAAGGAGATTTAACAAACTGGAAAAATCTGGGGAGCTGGGGCTTTGATCTTTGCAAAGGTTCTCTTAATCTCACTGATGAAACAAAAAACTACCTGAAACATATGGTGCAGGGGGCGTCGGGAGATAAAGAAAAAATTAAAATTATATATAAATACCTTCAGCAGAATTTCAGGTATGTAAGCATTCAGTTAGGTATTGGTGGTTATAAGCCCTTTGAAGCGGCTTTTGTAGAAAAAAAGAAATATGGTGATTGTAAAGCGCTCAGTAATTACACACAGGCATGCTTAAGCGCAGTAGGTATTACAAGTTACCAGGCCTGGATAAATTGCTATTATAACAGCGAACCTGTTGATCCTTCATTCCCGCAGGATGCATTCAATCATGTCATTCTTTGTGTGCCATCGGGTACCGACACAACCTGGCTTGAATGCACAAGCAATACTAATGATTTTGGAACACTGGGAAGTTTTACTGAGAACCGTTACGCTTTGCTTTTAACTCCTGAAGGTGGTGTGCTTGTTCCAACTCCAAAAAGTACACCATCCGAAAATATTTTTACAACTTCTACAAAAGTTACACTGAATGAAGATGCTTCAGGTGAAAGTGTGAGCCGGTTAAAAACATCAGGTGAATATAAGCAGCATCTAATACATTATGTGTTGAATGAAAAGAAAGATGAGCAAATAAAATATCTCGTAAGTTACCTGGGATTTCTTCAGCCGGATGACTATGAATTAACAAGTGATAAAAAAATAGATTCAGCTGAAATCACTTTTAAATTAGCGATTGAAAAAATTCCAGACTTTACTGCTGGAAGTAAAATGTTCCTGAATCCAAGAATTTATAAAATGTGGAACGTTAAATTACCAGATGATAATAAACGTACGATGCCATTTTATTTTGAATGCCCATTTATCAAAACAGATAGAACTGTTTACAAGCTTCCTGATAACTACACGGTTGAAAATCTTCCAAAGGCAAGGGATAATAAGTTTGAATATGGGTCATTTAGATCAAATTATTCTTACGATGATAAAGCCAATATAGTTACAACGGTAGCTGTGCTCACTCTTAACCAAAATTTAATTCCTTCCGACAAGTTTAGTGCGACAAAAAAATTTTTTAGTAGCGTGATCGACGAATACACTGAGAAAATTGTTATTAAGAAAAAGTAACCCCGACCAACGAACTTCATAAAACAAACTTCATGGGTTTCTTAAATCTATGAGGCTTCAAAGTTGACCTGGCAACCCTTGCAACTTTGCCTAATCACCTTTTTATTTTTAGAAAAACGCCTGAAGTTGATTGGAATGTCTATAGTGCATTAAACACAATTCCGCAGATGTGTATTTAAGAAATAAGCAGTTTATTTTTCGTCATTTAAATATGGTCGTAAATAGCTTGCGGCCAGTGCAGCAAGACCCGCTACCAATGCCCCTATCAATGCAGTAGAAAGTATAAGCAGGAATGTATTATCACTTTTAAAAATTAATAGCGAAACCCTGTGAGCAAGTATGTCATTATTATTTGTACTGATCCAAAAACTCATGATTCCCCACAATAAAAACAATGCTGTAAAACCAGAAAAAAAAGATACAAGAGGTGTTTGCCTTATGAGTGCAGCAACCAAAAAAGCCACAATGGCTATACTCCACCATGGAAAATATAGGCATACACAAAAACTTAAAAGTATTATTAGTATGATCGAAATTAAAAATTTCATTGATGGAAAAATTATTAATTGTTAATTGCTCATTATAAAAAGGAATAATTTTTAACCCTCAGGTGAGAATTGCATTTTCCATTTTACTCTTTTATCGTTTGTATCCGAACCTTTCATTATCCAAAGAATATTGTACGCTCCTTTTACCCATGTGTCTATAAAACTATCGTAAAACCTGCTGCCGGGATTACCGCTCTGCCCACCGGGATACACACCCCAGGACTGCGTTTCAGGAGTTAGGCTCACTACCATTCTCCAGCTTGGGCCGTGTTTTGTATTGGTAGCATTGATCGTATTAGTACCACCACCTATAGGTAAGTGCAACCGGCTAAATGCATCAAGCCTGGCTAAATTCTCCACTTTTGTATCCTTATACTTTGCCCATTCCAGCTTGCCGTTTATATCTGCATCTTTTAATGTGGCTATAGTACTTTTAAAAGCCGAAGTAACAACATCACCAAGTGTTTCAACCTGTGGCGTATTTACATCATCAATAAATTTAAATGCAGAATCCTTTAAGATATTATTCAGCAATGTGCTTTCATGAGGCAACATTAAAGAGTTACCAGATTTCATAAATTCATCTTTCCAAACTTTATTCTCAAGGCTATCCCACGTTAGTACAAATATGGTTGCACCTTTTGACTGGATGCCGTTTTTTAAATCCCACTTTTTCAATAATTCAAAATAATTTCTTTCATTACCATCCAGTTTGGCAACATCCATATTTTTAATTAAAACCGGAACAGCCATTTCTGCAAATACATTATAATTATCAGTTTGTAATTTCATCATATCCTCTGGAGTAATATTATCCATTGCAGTTAATCTTTTATTGATTTCCCATCCGCGGTATGGAGGATAGCTTCCTCCGAGGTAGTATGGATATGCACTGTCAGCAGGTAGTTGATTAGCGCTGCTTACAAAGCCTCTTTCAGGATTTACCTGGTGAGGATTTTCTTCCTGTGGAATCATTCCCTGCCAAAAATAACTGCTGTCAATTCCAGGCATTACAAAATCGCCCTGTCGTTTCCATTTTGCGGGAAATTCCCCCTGGTCCCAAATCGCGATATCCCCGTTTTTACTTGCGAACAAACAATTTTGCCCGGGCGTATGTAAATATTTTATTGCTTCCGAATAATCAGCATAATTTTTAGCCCTATCAAGAAGTGTAAACATTTTTAGCTCATTGCTTGGATCATGTGCTTTCCATCTTACCGCATAGAATTTATTGTTGGTTGACTTTCCTCCATTAAAGTTTTTGTCATACATAACAGGGCCAATATTTGTATAAGCTACGGAATCAATAAAAACAGGGCTACCTTTTATTTTTATATGCTCAGTCCTAAAAGTTGTTTTATGCCATTCATTATTAAACCAGTATTCTTTACGGCTATCATCACGAAATTTTATTTCATAATAATCTCTCACATCTCTCTCTGCATTTGTGAAACCAAATGCACAACTATCATTGAAACCTATTATAATTGCCGGGGCTCCGGGAAAAGAAACTCCATAAGCGTTAAATGCGGGTGTTGAAATTTGCATTTCATACCAGAGGGAAGGCAGGTTTAGCCCGAGATGTGGATCATTGCATAAAATAGGAAAACCGCTTTTAGTTTTTATACCACTTACTGCCCAGTTATTACTACCATTATTAGGGTCTGGCTTTTGTTCCTCTATTGTAGCAGTATCCTTTTTATTAAAATAAAGCGAGTCTGCAGTTGAAGGAATTTTTAATTCTATTCCGGGCGCTGGATATAGAGTTCCTTTTGGAACAATAGGATCCAAAGAATCCATAATAATTGGATATATTTTATCAAAATCGGCGGAAGAAAAAACTGATTTTGCATTTGTATATTCAAAATCATTTTCACCGCCTGCAAGGTCAAGGCTCATATACTTTAGAAAGAGCGCCGTTTTTAAATTGGTCCATTTTTCAGGAGCATATCCTAGCAGCTTATATTCCAATGGAAGATTACTTTCTGTCAGAGATTCAATATATGCATTTGCCCCGGCGGTGTAGTTATCACATTCTGCCTTTGTTGCAGAATCTTTCTCCACTTCTTTTAGGGAGTTTTCAGCAGCGAACACCATTCCAAGCCTTCGTTTATCCCGATCGAATTCAAGCCCCTTTTTCCCGATGAGCTCACTTATTCTTCCCGCCGCGGCATGTGTTTGAAATTCCATTTGCCACAACCTGAATTTCGCATGCAGGTAACCCTGAACAAAAAAAGCATCGTTTTCTTTGTCAGCGAAAACATGTGGCACCAGGCGGTCATCAAAATATACATTTACATTTCCCTGTAATTGGGGAAAAGAAAGCTCATCTGAAAAATCAGCATTAACAGGTTCTGCATTTTGCCACACACCGCTTTGAGGAGCTAATAATTTTCCTAAAGGTGCCGGAAGAAGTAAAGATGAATTCAGAATTACAATGAGGGCTATAGTAACTAAACCAAAAATCAGGAATGGGATTATTTTCATAAACAGGTTTAATGATGTAAAATACTAAAAAGAATGAGAGAACCAAATGCCGTTACCTGCCTTCGTATTATTCGTTCAGAAATCTTATTAGCTCTCTGACTTCATCTATTGAATTATATGAATGTAAAACGATACGTAATCTTTCACTGCCTTTCGGGACTGTTGGATATAAAATAGCGCGGACATCATAGTTATTATTCTGCAAAATGGCTTGTGTTTTTTTTACTTCAGCATTACCGGGAATAATAACAGCCTGAATTGGAGTATCACTTTTTATCAATGTATATTTCAATTTGCTTTCTTTAAAAAGTTGTACCAGTTTATTTAAATAAGATCTCTCTATATTCATTAATGGAAATATTTTATAAGATGCTGCTATGGCATTTACTCCTGAAGGCGGAAGAGCTGTGCTGTAAATGAATGGCCTTGCAAAATTTATAAGATATTTTTTCAAATTTTCAGAACCTAAAATTATGGCTCCGTGACAACCACATGCCTTACCGAAAGTGTTTATTCGTGCAAAGCATTTTTCCTGAAGATTTAATTTTTGTACCAACCCTTCTCCCCTTGCATCAATAAGTCCTGTGGCATGCGCTTCATCAATAATTAACCCGGCATTATATCTTTCACATAAGGCAGCTATTTCCTCAAGCGGCGCCATATCGCCATCCATCGAAAAAACAGATTCCGTTATAACAAAAATATTTTGAGTGGCTGATGATGCCGCAGATAATTTTTTTTCAAGATCAGCAATATCATTATGGATGAAAGAAAAAGAAGTTGCAAAAGACAATCGTATTCCATCACGAATAGAAGCATGGCTTAGCTGGTCATAAATAATCACATCATCTTTCTGCGGAACTGAAGCAAGCAGCCCGATATTCGCATCGTAGCCTGAATTGAAAATCAAACCGGCATGGGCATTATGAAAACCGGCTATAAAATTCTCTGTGTTTTCAACCAATTTGTTATTGCCTGAAAGTAACCGTGACCCTGTACTTCCATGTGGCAGCGTATTATTTTCGGACCGGCTTAATAGATTATTTTTTACAATTCCCAGGTAGTCATTACTGCAAAAATCAATTTTTCCATCATTAACAATAAGAGATCGTAAGGCATTTGCCTGCACTCTTTCTTCTAATTTTTTTGAAAGGAAATCTTCGTTCATGCGGCAAAGCTAAGAAAACCTCATCCCAACCCTTCTCCAAAGGAGAAGGAACTAACTTCTGAAGTACTTTTAATAACCTGTTCTTTATTTGCAACCAGAATCAGCGGGCTTTTTCTCCTTATTTTTGATTCATGGAAATTTTGTCACAGGACACAAAAAATATTTTAGGGCTTCGGCTTGTCACAGATCCAAGATGGGTTGACCTCACTTCTATTTCTTTGGAAGATATACTTACAGATCATGCATGGTGTGAACAAAAGGCAGCCAATAGCTGCATCTCTCTTATTCAGAAATATAATGATAAAGAAGAACTGGTAAACGAGCTCTCCCCGATAGTCACAGAGGAATGGGGACATTTCCGGCAGGTATTGGGCGAGTTGAGAAAAAGAAATCTCGCCTTAGGCAAACAACGTAAAGATGAATACGTTAACAAGCTGCTTGAATTTCAAAAAAAGGGTGGCAGCCCACAGGAGAGACTGCTTGATCAACTGCTTACCATGGCATTAATAGAAGCCAGGAGCTGTGAGCGTTTTAAGCGATTGAGTGAAGGGCTCACGGACGAGTATATGCGAAAATTTTATCGGAAGTTTATGGAAAGCGAAGCGGGCCATTACACATTATTTATCAATCTTGCTGAAACTTACATCAATAAAGAAACCGTTAGAAAAAGGTGGAAAGAATGGCTTGCTTATGAATCAGAAGTGATAATTAATTTGGAAGTAAGAGGTGATAGAATACATTGAGGCCTCACGCCAACCCCTCTCCCTTGAGAGAGGGAACTAATTAATTATTTCCAATGTTCCCTAATATATTCTACAGCTTCTTTTGCGCTTAACTGTATTGCACTTGCAGTTCTTCTTATATAAAACTCCTGGTTGCTGCCATTGTTTAGCCAAACCGCTTCGCTGCAACGTTTTACTTCTATTGCTGCAACGGTTTTGCCATCCTGAGGTATGAACTGAACTCTTATGAACTCATGATATTTGTTGCCTAAAAAATTTTGAATAAGATTATCCAAATGTTTGCTCCATTCATCCTGCTTATCAGGCCTGGAAAAGGTAGTATAATCAGTTTGTTCCAATCCTAAAGTATTTTTTTCATCATCCACGCCAATTATTAGTGAGCCTCCTTCACTATTTAGAAAAGCTGCAATATTTTTAAAAGCTGTGTGTTCAATATATTTTTCAACCGTACCTTTTTTTATATCCAATCGCAGGCTGCTTTTGAATTCACAATATTTATTTTCACCACGACTTATTAGTTCTCTAGTCCTTGCCTGCAACTCCTGTTGATCTTTTACATTTAACCGAGGTTTAGTATCTGCAAAACGTGCAAGTTTAGGATAGCGTCTTGCCCACCAATACTCCACTTCCTGTATGTCTTCTTCATTTAATCCGTACAGTTCGTAGACAAGATGATCAATGGGTTCAGTAAACTTCCTTCTGATTGTGGATTCCTCATCTTTTAATTCTTCAATAGATTTAACTACTGTTGAGATAATATTGGCTGAGACAATTTTATCAATAAAATCGAAATTGATAATTGGAATTTGTTCAATGTCTTCTAATAATGTGTGAACTGTTAGATTTATATAATTTTTAAGAAGATACCTGATAATTTTTGATACTAGAAATCCTAATATGAAATATGTTTTTGATTTTTCAGTAATGAAAATTATGGGAGAGCTATTTGCAAAAAGATATCCTGGAAAGTATCTAAATACAGGAGAATAAAATCCAGACTCACTGAAGCTGATTCCTTCTTCAAAATATCTTTCCTTATTTCTTAATCCATTTACTTTTTGAATTTCTTTAATTGTTATACTATTCCATTTTATATAGAAATCTGTAGGTTCAAAAAGGTGAGACAATTCTCCGTTTTTATCTAAACTTGCACCGCCTTTTTCGAAGGGCACATAACAATTTCTCCCTACGATTCCTTTCATTAGTTCCTTACCATACCTACCTTGATAAACTTCTTCCGTTGATATAGGTGTATAACCTTGAATACCATTTTTTGATTTAATAAATTTTTTATTATCATAGGTTTTTATACCACTGCATACATCTTCTATTAGTTCAACTAACTTTTGCTGGTTTAATTTTTTTTGATTTATGATTCCTTCATAATTCATTAAAATGTCACTATGGGCAGTGTCGTTCATCAATGCAAACAACTTAGGACTTGCAGTAAAAATGGGCAGGTTACTGTTGGTGCTTATCAAGCTTTGCGGATAATTATAGACCGCATATCGTTCATTAAACTCACCTGCATATTTATTGAGATGAAAAAGTTTTTCACGAAATTCAGGAAGTTCTTTACGTATACTTAGATTGGTAAGGTCGGCCGCAAGAACCTCAACTCCAACCCCCTCTCCACGTTGTGGGGAGGAGAAAGCAGCCCCAGCTTTTGAAAGCGAAATAATACAGGTGTTTACTACAGCTCCAAATGTATCGTGATGCAAACGAACAACTTTGTGCAATTGGTTTTGCAAAACAAGTTGCCTTAATTGCAAATGACTTTTAATAGTAAGCCACGTATCGCTTACAATGTAAACAAGTGTGCCATTCGGTTTCAGCAACGTTTGAATAGCAAGTTTAATAAAGAAACCATAACTGTCTTTACTCCCTAAATCAGATTTTTTATAAAACTCTTCATCAACCGGAACACCATAAGGTGGATTGGCAACTACAATATCAAAACCACCATTATCAAAAACATGTTTGAAGTAAAGATGCCATAAAAAATATTTTTTTTCATATTCGTCAAACTCTCTAAGCCGCTGGGCCTTCACTTTAAAATCATCATTTTCAATTTCAAGTTTATCAATTCTTTTTTGGTATGATGCTTTTAAGGTATCTCTTTGTCTGGGACTTAGCCCTGCTGTTTTTTTTCTGTAATCGCCCCACTCGATTTCAATTTTTGTTTTTAGTTCCAGAAGTTTATCATCAATACAGGATTTTATGTATTCCTTTTCTGTTTTGTTTAACTCTTTACGTTTTTCGGCTTTTATTTTGTCGTCATGTGCATCAAATAAATCTTCCTCTAACTTCGCAAGATCAATATTAGTTTTATTAAGAAAGCCATAAAAGCTTTGCGGTTCATTTACTTCCCAAAGATTTCCATTTTTTGTTTCTTTTTTTTCTTCTTTAAGTTGTAAAGGTATTCCCTCAAATTCTTCTTTTAAAGAATTACCCTGCATAAATTTGTAATCAAAATTTGGTAAAGGTCTGGCTGATGGAAGATCAACAATCAGGGATAACCAGAAACGAAGCCGTGCAATATCAATAGCACCTTTGTCAATATCAACACCATAAATGCTGTTGCGGATTATTTGTTCTTTTACTTCTGCAGCATTAAAACCACCGGTTTGCAAAATCGGGTTTAGAAACCATTTCATTTGAAAAATCTCAAGCAACATGCCCATAGGAAAAGCGCCTGAACCAATTGCAGGATCGCAGATTTTAACTGCATCGAGATGATTATTTATTTTAAGTGCAACCGAACGGATGAAGGCATCATGCTCTTTGTACTGCACAAACTTTTGCAGAGACTTCCATTCATCAGTGCCATGCTGTAATGAAAGGTTCTTTGACAGATGCAGCAGCAAAGCTTCCTGCGTCATAAAATGCACCACCTCTTTAGGAGTATAAAAGGTTCCGAATCTTTTATTTTCTTCAATAAGGTTTTCGAAAATATGCCCAAGCATTTCGGGATCAACTGCTACTTCCCTTTCATCCGGGCTGTCTTCAATTATTGTAAAGTTGAAGCTGGCAAAAAAGCCAAATAGATTTTCAAACAACTTGTTTTTAAACTGTAACCCTTCCATACCTTCACTTTCGAATAAGCCACCGTTTAGATAAGGGATTTTGCCCAGCGTTTCGCCTTCCACTTTATAAACTTCATCTTTTCTCTTTGCGTTATTTAAAGTATCAAAAAACAGAGGAACAAGAAAAGTGGAATAAAAATCTTTTTTCTTATCAGCAAATTGAAAGAGATGTGTCATAAAAGCAGGGTCTGGCTTTGTTTCCGGCGGGGCAGCCCAAATGCTTTGCAGCCAACCTTTTTTTTGAAGAAAATAGAGAAACACTATTCGTCCAAGCAGTCGTTTTATGAAATCTCTTATAGGTTTTTCTGCTTCTTCATTTTTTGCAGCATCACTAATTTTAGGGATTTTGAAAACCGTTTTACGGTAAGTTGAAGTTTTAAGGTAATCATAAAAAGCCTTATAGTGTTCTTTATAATTGTCAAAAAATTCTTTAGATAATTTGGTAACGGAAAATGCATCAACAAGAGCTTGCAAAGTTTTTGACTTTGCCTGCAACTCATAAAAACGATCCCGGGCTGTACGATTGCTTTCTGTAGGCCCCAGCACGTACGTGAATTTTTTAGGATGTGTTTCATGCTTTACAATCTTACCCGAATCTTCAGGATATTCCCACTTGCTCATGAAAGTAAAACGCCATTCAGTTTGTTCAGGACTATGAAACACGGCAACCGCTGCATCATTAAATCCCGGAATTATTTCAGACTGAACTAAGGTTCTGAGACCGACACGGTTTTCTGCGATACTGGTATTTTGTACCTCGGCTTCATATACATTTAAAACTTTGCCATCCGCAAGTAACATAGAGCCCAACCGGTAAAGGTTTTTTGCACGATAAGCAGCCGTTTTTGTACCAACCAAAATTTCAACTGGTTCTGATTCCCAAATAACTTTCGCTCCATCTTCTGCAAACAGATTTGTGAGCATCTCTTTCCACTGCTCACGGATGTAAAGATTTTTTAGTGTTTGCTCAATCTGGTCTTTTGTAAGCATAAGTATTAATGGAATGATTCGCTGATTATAATTTCAGGTTCTTCATTATTCACAAACGTATCTATATCATCTTCTTTTTTCTCAGCACCATTTACGAGAGGGTATTTACGAACAATATTTAAAAGTTTTTCCGCAACAAATACGGGTTTCATTTTTACCTTTTCAGTACTCTGTCTAAGTTTATTTATATCCCTTTGCAGCTTTTGAAAGCGATGTTCAATGATTGCCTGCTTCGTTAATTTCAGTATTTGTAATTCTTCCTCATTCAGTTCCTGCAGGCGTGAATATGCATCTACAAATGAAAGCGCTCTTTTTTCATTAGGCCCAAACTGAACAGATGATTTATTGATATTTCTTTCATCACGTTGTGCTTCTTTAAAATGTGCAATGGATGATTGCACATGGTCGTAATGATCCTCTATTAAAGCCAACGGTTTTTCTTCTGCCAATGCTTTAAACATACCTGCACTTTGCAGAAATGAAATTTCTTCAACAGTATTGCCAGGCTTAATATGATAGAATCCATCTCTCCTGCGATTCTTTAAAAAAGTAATAGTGGTTTGAGAATTAGCTTCAATATTTCTTCCTGCACGTGCCCGTAATGGCATATTCTTAATTTGCTTAAACCATTCAGGATTGTTAGCTCTGAAAGAACGGAGTTCTAACAGGTAATGAAGTCTTTCATCCCGTTCTTCTTCACTGCCTACTTTCTCAAACAGCCCAAAAGTCCCAAACTCTTCCTCGCTGCTGTATATTTGGCTATCCTCACCTAAAGCTGAATGAAATGCCTGCAGTTTCATCAAGGCTTTTTTGTATAGCTCGATATGCGATTCAGTTTGTTCTGTAGGATAAAAATTATATACATAAATTTTTTCAGCAACAGTTCCAATGCGATTCACTCTGCCTATTCGTTGCATAAGGCGGGTACTGTTCCAGGGAGTATCATAATTGATAAGAGTATAAGCCCTATGAAGGTTTACTCCCTCGGCAAGAACCTCTGTAGTTAAAAGGATATCGTAATCATTACTTTGATCTTTAATATCTGCCCGGGCATCAAAATTTTTACGAATTTTTTCAGAAAGCTCTTTCTGGTTGCTGCTATCTACCGCCAGAATTTTTTCAAAGCCAGCCTTAGATAATTCTGAAGCAAGATAGTTAGTGGTGTCTTTAAATTCTGAAAATATAACAAGCTTTCGTTTCTTACCTTTCTTATCCTTTAATAAATCTGTTTCAAGTTTGTCAACAAACTCAATAAATTTAGGGTCTTTGCTTTTACGTTGCCATTTTACCCATCGTTCATAAAGTGATTCAATGATTTCGTGATCATGTTGCAGTCCGCTTAAAAAGCCTGTTTCAAAATCATCAGCTTTATAGGTTTGTACAGTAGGGTCGGTTTCTCTAAGCTTGTTCATCCTTTCAATGAGGTCATCTTCATTTCCTTCAAGAATAGATTCAGAAACATGTAACGATGGAGCAATATGTACCCGATTATTTTCAAACATCATTAACATAGCACGATTGGCATCTTTATATCTTCTTAGTGATTCTATAAAACTATAAAAACTGCTGTCAAGCCGCTTTACCAAAAGCGTTTTCATAATTGCTGCAAGCCTTTCAGCAATGGAAGCAGCATCATCGTATTGTGCCCTATAAGGTTGAATAAGATATTTAATCGCCTGGTAGCGAAAATATTTTAATCCCTCATGCGGATGTTGTATAGCACGAACTGTATCATCAAAAAGTTCATTAAGTGCAGCGTCTAATTGATAATAAATAGGAATCGGTTTCTCAACAGTTGGAAAGCTTAAACCTTGTGCAATCAGGTCTTCCCAATATTCTTTGTTTTCTTTTATATCTGTTCTTGTTCTTCTGATAATAATTGGTTCCAGTATTTTTATGCGTATTTCTTCATATAATTTTTTAATTCCTTCAAAAGCCACCTTTCGATTTGGCTCTTTTCTTAATTTGTTAAATAAGTCAATCTTTGGACGAAAGAAATGAATGATATTTGAAACACTATCCAATGTAGCATTTCTTCCATCCTGAAAAAGAAGAATGAGATTTCGAATGTCTTCAGGTTTATTATTTAATGGTGTTGCTGAAACGAGAATTACCTTTTTCTCCGTTTCACCATACGGGCCAGCATTTCTTCTATATGTTTTACAAAGTGTCTGAAGCATATTAAACATATCAGAAGTATCGCTGCGAAACTTGTGAGCCTCGTCTACAATAATCAGATCATAGTTTTCAGGATGTTTTATTTTATGGAGGCTCCCGTTAGTAATAAAGTCAATGGTAAAAGGAAGATTGAAATCATTTACTGTTCTTTTCCACGAATCCTCCATAGCCGGTGTATATACTACCAAAACACGGGTACGAAGCCCGTTATACAATGCAAATTTTTTTGCTACCATAATAGAAACAATAGTTTTACCGAGTCCCACTACATCTGCTAAAAAGAAACCATTGTAACGCTTAAGTTTTTCGAAACCGTCATTAACTGCATCTACCTGGTAACGCAGACGTGTATAATTTAGCGGTAAATCTTTCACATCATCAGGGTCATAATCTATTCCTCTGCCAAAATATTCTATAATAAATTTCACATAGATTTCGAAGGGAGTAAATTCGTCATTGAGATATGATTTGCGTTTAACTTCCTGTACATCAGTAATAGAAAGTGGAATTGATTCATCCCATAATTTTTCAAAAGTTACGCAAGCAAACTCTACATCATCATGATCCCGTAGTTCAACATTAAATTCAAAGTTGTGTTTTAGTCCGGCTTCTGTTAAGTTGCTTGATCCTGTTATTACAGAACCCCATCCAGCATGCTCGTGTTTTTCTTTTTGCCGAAAGACATAAATTTTAGCATGCAGTTGTTTTGAAGGATGAACGCGTATTTGAATTTTTCCACTAAGGATGGATTCGATAAAATGCATCATACCTTCTTCCACATCTTTTGTATATGAGGCTTGCTGAATATCCTTCTTTAAATTTTCAAGAAATTTTTCTTTTGTTATAGAAGGCGATGGAAGAAATTCTAATCCTTTGCTGAATGCCTGATATGTTAGACGATCTACATCAATGCCAACTAATATTCTAATGTGCTCAACATCTTTTAGAAATGGGTAAATTTTAAAATATCCTGATGCCCGAAAAAATCCTACTAATGCATCGAAGAAATGAATATTCATGTGTTTGAATATTCCCTCAAGCTTTTCAAGAAGTGTATTATTTTCTTTGTTTGTAAAAAATCTTGTAGACATGCAAAAGAATGTTTTGCAATATAAGCAAGGCGGATAGAATTAGCACGAGTATAAAAAACTACGCAAAATATTTAGAAACAACTTATTAAGATTTTTCAGTTTTTTATCTAAGTATAATTATCTTATTCTAAGAATTCTGTATCTAAAAAAACCTATTTTATCGACTTAAATATCCTGCTCCATCGTGGGCCATTATCATAGCTAAACCAAATAAGTGAGGCTTTCCCAACAACATGGTCTTCAGGAACAAAGCCCCAGAAGCGGCTGTCGAGTGAATTGTGACGGTTATCTCCCATAAGCCAGTAATAATTCATTTTAAAAGTGTAGGAAGTAGCTGGCTTATTATTAATAAAATACTGCCCGTTTTTTTCTTCAAATCTATTCCCTTCATAAACTTGTATGCACCGCTTATACCGGAGTATGTTATCAGGAGTTAATTGTATGGTTGCGCCCTTTTTTGGTATCCACATAGGCCCGTAATTATCAACGCTCCAATTATCAGAGGCAACATAAGGAAATAAGTAAGGACTTTGATCACGATTTCTAACATCTGGAACGTAATGTTCAATGCTTTTCACAACCGGCAAAATTTTAAGGGATACGACTTCTTGATCAGTCAAACTTATCAGATATTCTGTATTGGACAATTGATAAACCTGGTTCTTGTTCATATCATCGTAATTATCCTGTATGCCCATACCATTGAGCTGGTCAGGATCAAGCGGGCCGGTAGTTTTCACCGTATATTTAAATTCATGAAATGGCGGAAATGGTTGTGCCACATTATTAATGTATATGACTCTGTTTTTAATTTGTATAGTATCACCCGCTATCGCCGTGCATCGCTTTATGAAATTTTCCCTTTTATCAACAGGCCGCGTAAGAATCATATCGCCATATTGATCTTTTACCCTGGCCCTGGCTTCGTCTTCAGAAATATGTTCCGTCATCATCCTTTCGCGAACTACTTCATAATAAGTTACCCTTGAGCCGAAATTAATTTCATCATTTATTAAAGTATCATTCACAGGAAAATTAAATACAACTACATCATTTCTTTTAACCGGGCTTGCAAACCAGCGGGTATAGGGAATATGAATCCACTCCACATACGATTTGGTATTTAGCCCCGGAATGGTATGATGGACAAATGGCATAGCGATAGGCGTGTTAGGAATGCGTGGCCCATAACTGAATTTACTGACAAATAAAAAATCGTTGACGAGTAAAGTCTTCTCCATTGATGGTGTAGGAATGGTATATGCTTCAAAAACAAATGTGCGGATTAATGTTGCGGCAACAATTGCAAAAGCCGCAGCGTCTATCCATTCCCGTACGGCGCCTTTTTTATAATTTTTTACAACAGGAATACCGGCATAGCGTTCCTTATCAGAAAAACCGAGATATGGGAAATAAATAAACGGAATGAAAACGGTAGCAGCATGATGTAAAAACCCAAAGCGGCCGAAATGCTCTACAAATTTTATACAAATCCAGATGGTGATAAACTGCCCCGCAACAGGTATTAGTTGAAGGAAGAACCAGATTCTTTTTAATTGCATCTTTTCTACCATGCACCATGTATTATATAACGGTATTAAAGCTTTCCATGGCTCAATGCCTGCTTTTTTAAACATACCGTACAAGCCGATGTGCCAAAGAATAAACGCAACAATAAATAGTAGTAAACCTATACTCATGGATTAGTTTTTTGTAATGCGGACAAAAGTACCATATTAAACTTCTACCTGAAAAACCATTTAAAAATAGTTACCATTAGTTTAACAAACGTGAGAGCATAAGTTTAGTGGGAAGGATTTCACAGAATTTATAAGCGCCGAATAAATAATGATATGAAAATTCTATAAAAATTAAGTGTTAGCCATTAGATGATAAAACATCGTATATCAAACATTGTAAGTCGCAGATGTTATAAAGGTAATATGGAACCCAGCACCTCATTTACTTTCTCGGCCCTGTTCATAACCATAAAATGCCCGCCGCCGGGAATTACATAATTGGTTTTGATATTTCTTATTGGAAACATATGATCCTTGCTTCCATGAATATGATAAAGATTATCAGGGTTCCAGTCATTCTTCCAGTTCAGAATTTCATTGGCTGCCCAGTTAGTGTATTGTTGCCCTATATTTTTTCGGAATTCCTTTACTAATTGTAATTCTGTTTTATTTTCAATTCCCAGGTTATAATTTTGTATAGGCTCAAATAGCCGGAACGATCGAAGCGGGAATATTTTGTTTAATTGAGTTCTACCTGCAAGCTTCATCCAGAGCGGAACTTCATGTAAAGATTTTATACTGGAAATTAAAACGACTTTCTTAGTTTCAATAAATTTCGCGACCTCAATACACATCATTCCTCCAAAAGATAAGCCCAGCAGAACAGGATTC
Source organism: Chitinophagaceae bacterium (assembly GCA_036007765.1). Classification (GTDB taxonomy): domain Bacteria; phylum Bacteroidota; class Bacteroidia; order Chitinophagales; family Chitinophagaceae; genus Ginsengibacter. The sequence goes on from DASYOM010000008.1 coordinate 17,621, forward strand.
TCATGATGGATCATTTCAGCCATGCGCTTTGCATAATCCGAGATTCTTTCCCTTTTTTCAGGAAGAAGCCACGGGATAAAATGAACATTGTCATCTCCAAAATTTAATTTAGAAAATACCCGTTCGTCCGCGCCAAACCCACTGATACAATAAATATTATTCATAAGATTTTTAGGAATAATTAAACCCTTTTGTAATAATCAGCTATTTTTTTGGCAATACATAACTTTCAACATCTTTTCCTGTAATCACCTTGCCGGACAAAATTATTAATCTTTCAACGACATTGCGCAATTCACGCACATTGCCTGTCCAGTTATGTTGTTGGAGTAATTCCAATGCTTCTTTATCCATTGCTTTCTTGGGCTGTCCATATTCATTAGCAATATCTTCCAGGAATCGATCAACTAATAATGGGATATCTGCCAGACGGTCGTTAAGCGATGGAACATGTAAAATAATTACCCCGAGTCGATGATACAGATCAAGCCGAAAATTCTTATTTTCAACTTCTTTCAAAAGGTCTTTATTAGTCGCGGCGATCACACGCACATCCACATTAATATCTTTATCTGCGCCTACACGTGTTATCTTTCCTTCCTGTAAGGCACGCAATACTTTGGCCTGTGCGTTTACACTCATGTCTCCTATTTCATCCAGGAATAAAGTTCCGCCGTTGGCTTGTTCAAATTTCCCGATCCGCTGTTTTACCGCCGACGTAAAACTTCCTTTTTCATGACCGAATAATTCACTTTCAATAAGCTCCCCGGGAATAGCAGCGCAGTTGACTTCCACCATCGGACCTTTTATGCGGCTGCTTTTTTCATGTATCCATCTTGCCACTAATTCTTTCCCTACACCGTTTTCACCTGTAATTAAAATGCGGGCTTCGGTAGGCGCAATTTTATCAATGGTATCTTTGATTATTTTGATTGGCTGTGATTCCCCCACAATCTCCTGTACTTTGCTCGCCCGTCTTTTTAGAACCCGTGTTTCCGCAACGAGGCTCGTTTTTTCCATAGCATTGCGCAAGGTAATAAGCATACGGTTAAGGTCGGGAGGCTTTGAAATATAATCGTAAGCGCCCTTTTTTACAGCTTCCACCGCGGTTTCAATATTACCGTGGCCACTTATAATAATTATAGGAACCTCATCATTTATTTCCTTTGCTTTTTCCAGGAATTCAATTCCATCAAGCTTGGGCATTTTGATATCACATAAAACAATATCATAACTTTTCTCTTTGAATTTTTTCAGGCCTTCTTCGCCGTCTGATGCCTCGTCAATTTTATAACCTTCAAAGCTGAGAATTTCATTTAAAGTTTTCCTTATACTTTTTTCATCATCTATTATTAAAATCGAAGGCATAATTTATTTTGCTATTTAAGATTGCACTTTTAAAAACACTGCTTTAGTTTTACGATTGTTCAAAAGTACCGATTTATGATAGAGGCAAATCTTATTAAGTAATTCTTCAAAGGGAACATTAATGACGTTAACAAAATATGCAATTAATTTATTGTGATATTAAAAAAATTACACAGAATATATCATCATTTTTATAAAATTGCTTTATTCTTAAGCTAAGAATATGCCTCGTTGAAAATGATAATTTCTTTGGGAGGGAAATTTATAGTCAGCATAATTGGAACAGTAATTGTAACCTTTTTTGCTTACTTAATAGCAAACATCATATTTGCTGAAAGCCTGAAAATAAATCAATTATTTTAAAACTACGAACTTCTTTATCTCCATCTCCATCTCCGGATGTTAGGGTACATCAGCCTCCATCATTAAATATGCCTTAATAAATCCATCAAGTTCGCCATCCATTACCGGTCCTATATTTCCAACCTCATAATCAGTACGATGATCCTTAATCATCTTGTAAGGATGAAAGACATAACTTCTTATCTGGCTACCCCATTCAATTTTTTTCTTGCTGGCGTTTGACACATTAAGAACTTCCTGCCTTTTACGCATCTCTTCTTCATAGAGGCGGCTCTTTAGCATTGTCATGGCTTTTTCGCGGTTCTCACCTTGAGTACGCGCTTGCTGACATTCAACAATAAATCCACTTGGCTTATGTGTTAAACGTACCGCGGTTTCTACTTTATTCACATTTTGTCCGCCACTGCCGCCACTCCTGAAGAAAGCCCATTCGACATCAGCGGGGTTTACCTTGATCTCGATGGTATCATCAATTAACGGGTACACATAAACGCTTGCAAAGCTGGTATGGCGGCGGGCATTACTATCAAATGGTGAAATGCGCACGAGCCTGTGTACTCCACTTTCAGCTTTTAAAAAACCGAATGCAAAAGAGCCATCAAACTGGAGCGTTGCACTTTTTATACCTGCACCATCTCCTGCCTGGTAATCAAGCTCGGTTACACTCCAGCCTTGTTTTTCACCATACATCCTATACATACGCAGGAGCATATCCGCCCAATCCTGGCTTTCAGTCCCCCCTGCCCCACTATTGATCTGGAGTATTGCCGGCATTTCATCTTCGGGCTGGTTGAGCGTGCTTTTAAATTCTGCTTCGTCAATCGCATCGCCTGCATTTTTGTAAGCTTCTTTTACTTCTTCTTCAGTGGCTTCCCCTTCTTTCCAGAAGTCAAAAAGTACGGCGAGGTCATCAACTTTCAATTGTACATTATTGAAGAGATTCATCCAATACTCATTCAATTTTATTTCTTTCAAAATGGAAGTCGCCCTCTTGTTGTCGTTCCAAAAGCCTGGCGAAAGCGAAAGTTGCTTGTCATTATCTATTTTTTCCTGGCGGTTCTCAACGTCAAAGAAACCTCCTCAAAACCAGGACGCGGTCTCTTAAATCTTTTAATTGCTCTGTTGTCATAGGGCGCAAATATAATAATGAATGTGTTAATGAAAACATACTTCGGCATCCTTAAATCATTTACTAATTTTACTGGTTAATTAAATACATCTCTATGCTTGCAGCTGTAACAGATATTTTTGAAAGGGACTTAAACAAACTTATAAAAGAAATTCAAAGCTATGAGAATGAAAATGATATCTGGAAAATTAAGGAGGGTATTAGTAATTCCGCAGGTAATCTTGCTTTGCATCTTATTGGAAATCTAAATCATTTTATCGGCGCAACTCTTGGTAATACAGGATATGTTCGCAATCGTGAAAAAGAATTTTCTGATAAAGATGTACCCAAAATAAAATTAATTGAAGATATTAATGAAACAATACATGTTATTAAGAAAGTATTTAAAAACCTTTCCAAAGATGATCTGGAAAAAGATTTTCCAGTTGAAATTAATAATACAATTTCCTCAATACAATTTATTCTTTTGCACTTATTAGGCCATTTAAACTATCATTTGGGGCAGATAAATTATCACCGCAGACTGGTACGTTAAACTGCTATAAAAATACTTTTACAATACTTTTTGACCAGCCAAAAGATGCAGACTTTGTATCTTGCAAAAGAATATGGGCTTTACAAAAATTGTACTAACAGGATATAAGAATTACCAGTCGCAGGCTTTTAATTTTACTCACAGGATTGTTGGTATTTGCGGCCTGAACGGCAAAGGGAAAACGAATTTACTTGATGCGATCAATTACCTGTGCTTTACCAAAAGTTACTTTTCAAAAGCCGATGTTGCCAATGTTTATTTTGGATCGGAGGGTTTCCGGATAGAAGGCGATTTGGAAAATAACGGGGTTATTGGAAAAGGGAATAAAATTGTTTGCATTTATCGTTCCTCATCGAAAAAGGAATTTTTCCTTGATGATATCGCGTATGAAAAATTTTCACACCACATTGGTAAGTTTCCCTGCGTAATGATTGCGCCTGATGATATTGAAATGATTACAGGTAGCAGTGAGGAAAGAAGAAAATACCTGGACACTTTGATCAGCCAGGTTGATCCTGAATATCTCAGGCAATTGATTACTTATAATAAAATAATTCAACAGAGAAACAGTTTTTTAAAAAATGAATCTTCACAGAGTTCTTTTGATATGCAATTGCTGGAAGCACTCGATGCGCAATTGCTTGCTCCAGGGATTTATATTTTTCAAATAAGGCAAAAATTTACGAAAGAGCTGGTTCCTTTAATTCGAAAATTTTACAGCGAAATATCAGGTAATGACGAATCGGTTTCTATCGGATACAATAGCCAGCTACTGGAATGTGATTTTCAAAGATTGCTATTATTATCAAGGCAAAAAGATATCATTACCCAAAGAACTAATGCCGGTGTCCATAAAGACGACCTTAATTTTTTATTAGATAAAAATATTTTTAAAACAACCGCTTCACAGGGCCAGCGCAAGAGTTTATTATTTGCCTGCAAGCTTGCTGAGTTTGAATTATTGCTTTCTATAAATAAATTTCCGCCACTCCTTTTGCTCGATGATGTATTTGAAAAGCTTGATGAATTGCGAATGAAAAATCTACTCGAATATGTTTGCCAAAAAAATAAAGGGCAGGTCTTTATTACTGATACGCATAAGGAACGGCTGGAAGCCGCCCTTTCTGAATTTGATGATCAGGTTCAAATAATACAATTATTCTGAAGGTATTCATTTTGCTTTTGGTTTTGTTTAACTTTCCATATAATCTCTGTCAACTAGTCCTTCGTATATCGTACCATATTAAACAAATGGACCATGAAAAAAATAATCTCTTTAATGACTCTTGCGATTGTTTTCGTAATTAATACCGCATCAGCCCATACTGATTTTGCTATAACCGGCGCCGGAAATCCTCCAAGCCACGAACTCTGGACAAAATTGCTCAAAAAATATGTAAACAATGACGGGCTTGTAAATTATAAAGGGTTCATTAAAGACATCAAGGAATTGGATGCTTACCTTGCAGCAGTCACTGCAAATCCTCCTACGGATAGCTGGAGCAAAAATGAACAGTTAGCTTATTGGTTCAATGCATACAATGCTTTTACAGTAAAGCTTATAACTATGCACTATCCCGTTTCAGGAATTAAAAAGATTGGCCCGGATATCCAGGTGATCTTTGTGAACACCCCATGGGACAAAAACTTTTTTAAGATAGGCAGCGATAAATTTTCTTTGAATGACATCGAACATAAAACATTGAGAAAAAAATTCACCGAGCCTCGTATGCACTTCGCTTTAAATTGCGCTTCAATGAGTTGCCCAAAGCTTCGCAATGAAGCATATGAAGCTGACAAGCTCGATAAGCAACTTGACGACCAGGCACGTGCTTTTCTTGCCGATAAATCAAAAAATATAATAACTCCTGACAAAGTACAGGTCTCAAAAATATTCAGCTGGTATGGAAAAGATTTTACAAAGAGTGGTGGTAAAATAGATTTTTTAAATAAATATTCTCCTTTAAAAATTAACCGTAATGCGGATATAGATTACCTGGATTACAACTGGGATCTTAATGAACAAAAATAAATAAGGCTTTTTCGAAGCGATGAAATTATTTCATCGTTTTTATTTTATAAAACCCAATGGCTGAAAAACGAAACATAGTTATAATCGGAAATGGTATTGCGGGTATAACCTGCGCAAGAAATATCAGGAAAAGATCAAAGGACTCCATAACTATTATCTCATCTGAATCAAAACATTTTTTTTCACGCACCGCTCTTATGTATGTTTACATGGGGCACATGAAATATGAAAATATTAAGCCTTATGAAGATTGGTTTTGGGAGAAAAATAATTTTAGGCTAATTCAGAATCATGTTGCAAAAGTTGATACAAATTCAAAGTTCCTGGAACTTACCAATGGAGACATTATAAGGTATGATATACTGATAATAGCTTCGGGAAGTAAAACAAAAAAATATGGATGGCCCGGTCAGGATCTTGAAGGTGTTACAGGGCTTTATAGCTTGCAGGACCTTGAGGCAATAACTAAAGTAACTGCAAAAATAAATAATGCCGTTGTTGTTGGAGGCGGCCTCATAGGAGTTGAACTTGCAGAAATGCTTCATTCCAAAAAAATTCATGTTACATTTTTAGTGCGGGAAAAAAATTTCTGGGATGGTGTCCTCCCCTCTGCTGAAGCCACTATGGTAGGAAATCATATTGCACAACATGGAATAAAATTATTGTACGAAACGGAACTAAAGGAGATAACTGAAAGCGATGATGGAAAAGTAAGGTCGGTAATCACAAATAAGGGGACAGAAATTCCGTGTGGCTTTGTCGGTATTACAACTGGCGTTGAGCCTAACATTGATTTTTTAGAAGATAGTGATATAGAAACCGACCGTGGTGTGTTAATAGATAAACATTTTGAAACCACAGTTTCCGGTGTGTATGCTATTGGGGATTGCGCACAATTTATAAATCCTGTAAATAACAGGAAAGCTATTGAGCAGGTATGGTATACCGCCCGTATGCATGGAGAAACGCTTGCGCAAACACTTTACGGTAAAACGACTCCATACAATCCGGGGCCATGGTTTAATTCTGCGAAATTTTTTGACATAGAATACCAGACATACGGTGATGTGTACCCGAAACTTTCAAAAGACGAAAAGCAATTTTTCTGGAAACACCCTGTAAAAGAAATTTTAATACGCTTTGCATGGAATGGGGTATCTAATGTTTGTATCGGTGTTAACTCTTTTGGAATAAGATTGAGGCATGAATTATTTGACAAATGGCTTTCTGAAAAGCAAACTATCCAATATATAATTGATCATTTGCACCTTGCTAATTTTGATCCCGAGTTTTTTGAAAGGCATGAAAAAAATATAAGGGAGGCTTTTTATATGGAACATCCAATTTCAGAATCTAAAAAAGAAAAAGTAATATGAATGATTCAATGTCTTTATCACTTGCTGAACATCCTAAAGGTGGTGTCATTCAAAAAGTAGCAGTGGCAATGGTTTCTTTGGGGCTTTTATTTTTTATCGTCATTTGTATTAATGGGAATCTTGTAAGTAATACACTGGGCCTTCTTCTCACTTTTATATTAGGTTCTGCCGGGGGAATCTTGTATGCTCTTCCATTGTATAGAGAAAAAGCCGGCATAAAGAACAATAATATCATGTTTGATAAAATGACATCCCGGGGAGTGTATGCTTTTGCCCTTGGCATATTCCTCACAGGATTTTATGTGTTATTATATTGGTTTCCGTATACTTTAACGGGTATGATACGGGTGATGGATCCCATAAGCCGATTGTTAAGAGGCGAGCCCGCCGATCATTGGTTTTTATATGGAAGCATGTACACGACGGCGATATTAACAATGGGTATTCGTTTCATTGCTAAATACAGGCACAGTCGCTACCAGATAATAAGAACAATTTCAGTAATGTTTTTTCAAACTGGTTTTGCCTTCTTAATCCCGGCTATATTAAAAAAATTAAATCAACCTGAATTTTATTTTTCTTATTTCTGGCCATTGAAATATAATTATCTATTTCCCGGTGATGTATATAGTCTTTTTAATAACGGGGGCATTGGAGTATTCATGGTTTTCTGGGGAGCAGTAATGACTTTTATTGCTACACCAATACTTACTTATAAATATGGTAAACGATGGTATTGTTCATGGGTTTGCGGCTGTGGCGGTCTTGCTGAAACTATGGGTGATCCATACCGACAGCTATCGAATAAATCTTTAAAAGCATGGAAAGTTGAAAGGATAAGTATTTACAGTGTATTAATATTAGTAACTGTTACTACGGCATTGCTGTGGATCAATTCCGCATACCAGGGCGCCGTACTTGGTGGCATCTCGGGGAGCTTTGCGCAATGGTATGGTTTTTTTATAGGATCAATATTTGCTGGCGTTATTGGCACAGGCTTCTATCCTATTTTCGGTGGCAGGGTCTGGTGCAGGTTCGGCTGCCCGATGGCTGCAATACTTGGTATTTTTCAAAAGTTCAAATCGAAATTTCGTATTACAACTAATGGCGGGCAATGCATTTCCTGTGGTAATTGCTCTACCTATTGTGAAATGGGCATAGATGTAAAATGGTATGCACAGCGTGGACAAAATATAGTACGTGCTTCCTGCGTCGGATGTGGTGTTTGCTCGTCAGTATGCCCCCGCGGTGTGCTTAACCTGGAAAACCTGGAGGATACAAACGGGGTAAATGACAATCCTATCCTTATTGGAAATAAAGGCATAGAAGTTAAATTGTAATTTTGCCTTACAAAACAATATGATAATGCCTGGTGAAATTCTAAATATTTTAATGATTAGTGTCCTGGTGTTATATGCTCTCGCCGTTATTTTTCTTTTTCTATATAGTGTATCACAGGCATTTTTAGTAGTAAAATATTTGATGTCCAAAAAAAAGCAGCATGGAGAGTTGCCTTGTATTGGCATTGAAGAACTTCCAATGGTTACCATTCAATTGCCGATTTATAATGAGATATATGTAGTGGAGAGTCTTATTGATGCCGCCGTGAAAATGGAATATCCTTCACAAAAAAAACAAATCCAGGTTCTTGATGATTCGACAGATGATACAACAGAATTGATTGCAAAAAAAATTGATAGTTATCGCAAAGAGGGAATTGATATTTTGCAAATACGCCGCACCGTTAGGTCCGGATATAAAGCAGGTGCCCTGAAAGAATCATTGCACACTGCTACCGGTGAGTTTATTGCAATCTTCGATGCAGATTTTATTCCTCCGGCAAATTTTTTAAAAAAAACATTACCTCATTTCAGGAATAGCAAAACAGGTATGGTGCAGACACGATGGGAACACATCAACCGGAATTATTCGCTCCTTACCGATCTCCAGGCATTTGGTCTGGATGCACACTTCCGGGTGGAGCAAGTAGGCCGCAACACCGGCAATTGTTTTATGAATTTTAATGGAACAGGTGGCGTATGGAGAAAGGAATGTATTATTGATTCTGGTAACTGGGAAGCGGATACGCTTACTGAAGACCTTGATCTTAGTTACCGTGCACAACTAAAAGGATGGAAATTTATTTACCTGGAGGATGTTGCATCACCTGCAGAATTACCGCCGGTTATGAGTGCACTCAAATCGCAGCAATACCGGTGGACAAAGGGCGGAGCAGAAACCGCGAGGAAGCATTTGGGACATGTTTTAAAAAGCAATCTTCCTATATTGGTTAAATGGCAGGCAATCGCTCACCTGCTTAACAGCGCTGTCTTCATAAGTGTGATTCTTTGTGCTTTGCTAAGTGTCCCTCTTTTATTTATTAAACAAGCATGGCCTCAATTGGAATTTTTTTACAAAAGCGGTTATTTATTTATTATAAGTTTTATAATAATCTCTGCAACTTATCTCGTTACCTGTATTTTTAACTCAGAAAAAAAATGGGATGGGATATTATATTTCATAAGAACTTTCCCACTGTTTCTTGCAATGTCTATGGGGCTTTCCCTTCACCATGCAATCGCCGTAATTGAAGGATATGCCGGTAAAAAAACACCATTCATTCGTACACCAAAGTTCAACATCATTAACGTCCGCCATTCCTTGAAAGAAAATAAATATGCCCTGCCTTCTCTTACTTTCATTTCCCTTTTAGAAGGACTTATTGCAATTTATTTTATCGCAGCGATCTACTTTGGTTTTAAGTTCCATGATTATGGGATGATATCATTTCATATTATGCTCACCATAGGTTTTTCTATGGTACTTTATTATTCTCTAATTCCACATACTTCTTCTTTCGCAAATAAACTGAAGATAAAGCCTGCTATTTGAAAGATGAAAACCTTCCGGTAATCATTGTAATAATTCCTGCTTATAACGAGGAAGAAGCTATTCAATTAGTCATTAAAGAAATTCCATCTTTTGTAACCGAAATAATTGTTGTTAATAATAATTCAAGCGATGACACCAGAGGTCTAGCTCTTCGTGCAGGCGCAGCCGTTGTTGAAGAGAGCAGGCCGGGGTATGGGCATGCCTGCCTGAAAGGAATTGATTGTGCAAAAAACTTAAATCCTCAACCGAATATTATTGTTTTTCTTGATGGTGACCATTCTGATTATCCTGCGGAAATGCAATTGCTCGTTGATAAAATAATAAATGAGGATTGTGATCTTGTAATTGGCTCAAGAGCACTAGGAACAATAGAAAAAGGTTCGATGACAGTTCCGCAATTATTTGGAAACTGGCTGGCAACAAGATTATTAAAAATATTTTATGGCATAAAGTACACTGACTTGGGGCCTTTTAGGGCTGTTAAGCTTACAAGCCTGCTTAGGATGAATATGCAGGATACAACTTATGGATGGACGGTTGAAATGCAGTTAAAGGCGGCAAAACTAAAAATGAAAACAGCAGAAGTTCCAGTTGGCTATCGCAAAAGAATAGGCTTTTCAAAAATAAGCGGTACTATAAAAGGAACTTTGCTGGCAGGTTACAAAATAATTACAACAATTTTTAAGTATTTGTAATAAATAAGGCTTTATCTTTTTACGAAGATGCTGTTTGATAAAAAAAACCTGGTGTTTATTGTAATGCTGTTTATGCTAATAGCATTCATAATTATAGGGTATTTCATTGAAAGGACACAGTTTACAGTTTTCATTATTTCAACAGGATTTTGTTTTGCGGGCTTTCTGTTTCTTATAAAAAACAACTCATTTTCTTTAAGTCATTTATTATATTTCTCTGTTGTATGCAGGGCAATTTTTATTTTTTCAATACCGGTATTGAGCGATGATTACTTTCGTTTTTTGTGGGATGGCCATTTGATAAATACAGGTATCAATCCCTTCTTGGCATTGCCATCGGCATTAATACGGCAGCCCGGTATTAGCGGAAATGATATAATGCAATTCCTTTATGCACACATGAATTCGCAGGATTATTTTAGTGTGTATCCAACTATCATGCAGGGATGCTTTTCAATAGCTGCCTGGCTATTTCCTTACTCAATAAAAAGTCCTGTAATTGTTTTGCATTTTATAATACTGTTGTCTGAGCTGGGAACTATTTACTTTGGATTAAAAATTCTTAAAATTTTACGACTGCCTTCTAAAAATATATTATGGTATGCATTGAATCCATTGGTAATAATAGAACTTACCGGTAATCTGCATTTCGAAGCACTGATGATTTTTTTCTGCGCAGCATCAATTTATTTTTTGCTTAAAAATAAAGCGATACCGGCTGGGATTTTTTTAAGCTTCGCTATTGCTACAAAACTGCTGCCATTAATATTTATTCCATTTATTTTAAAATATATTGGAAGAAAAAAAAGAATACTATTATTTGCAAGTATTTTCCTGGGCAGTATTATTTTATTTATTCCCTTTTTGAGCTCTGTTTTTTTTATACATCTTTCAAAAAGCATTGGGCTATATTTTCAATCTTTTGAATTTAATGGAAGCATCTATAAAGTATTAAGATGGATTGGTTACCGGTTGACAGGATATAATATCATCCAGTTTTCAGGAATATTTTTGCCTTTAATTGTATTAATATCAATTAGTATAATTTACTCACGTCAAAATAAAGATTCTGTAAAATCCCTATTCAATTGCTTATTATTTTCATTCACTATATATTTTGCATTCGCATCAATTGTTCATCCATGGTATGTAACTACGCTGGTATTTATTAATATCTTTTTAAACTATAAATTTATATACCTCTGGTCAGCAACAGTGCTTCTCTCCTATTTTACGTACCGCCAAATCCCCTATTCTGAAAGTGGTTTTATATCATTATTGGAATACCTGCCTGTATTAATTATAATGTTATATGAATTGCGAAAGCCTTTTTCAATTTTCAGGCACCCGAATACTTCGACAATGCTTTTATAGTACCTTTAATTTATGGCTGAGTTTACAATTGGAGATGCATTAAAAGAGTTTCTTAAAAAAAGTAAATTAAAAGGTGGCGTTCAGGCGTTACAAATAGAAGATGCATGGGAAAAGATAATGGGGAAAACGATTGCCCGCTATAC
>DASYOM010000009.1:0-10450 GCA_036007765.1 Chitinophagaceae bacterium
TTGGAGTTCCATCCTGGTAGTATCCGGCACATTTGATATGCTGACAGACATGATAATCTTTGCAGGATTTTTCTTTTACGTATTACTCGCGTGGGCGCTTATAAAAATGAAAAGAAATGGTACAATAACTTCTAAAGTGATTGGCTATCCTATTGTTCCCGTAATCGTAATCTTGTTTGCGATGGCACTGTTGGTTAATACTATCATTATTCAGCCAAAGCAAACTTTATTTGGAATTGGCTTAATGTTAAGTGGCCTGCCCTTTTATTATTATTTTAAACGACAATAAATTCTACAAAATGAGATTGTTTGAAGTATGAGAAATTTATACTCTTCTTAATCAGCGATTATCCTGCTACAAATTAAACCTGTTATATGAATATGCCACAATCATCATCCAGGCAAATTTTTCTTTTTGTTATTACAATTACAGGATGGTTTGCGCTTATTGCACAACTGTACCTGATTATACTCAACCGTGTTACTACTGTTCCAGGAACTATTATAAGATACTTTAGCTTTTTCACCATACTTACAAATATTCTCGTGGCACTATGTTGCACTGTTCTTTTAATAAATAAAAATAAGCGTTGGTATAAATTTTTTTCAAATTCAAAAACTATCACTGCGATTACCGTTTACATAACAGTTGTAGGTCTTGTATATAATTTAATTTTAAGATTTTTATGGAGACCACAAGGTTTGCAGTTATTAGTTGATGAATTACTGCATTCGGTTATCCTGTTTTTTTTATTTTGTTTTGGTTTTTTTTTATCCCGAAGGCAAAACTAAAGGCAAAGGATATTTTGCCATGGCTTATATATCCCTTTGTGTATGTGGTTTATATATTAATAAGGGGAGCCCTAACCGGAGTGTATCCTTATCCATTTATAGACGTGAAAGAACTTGGCTACAATAAAGTTTTATTAAACAGCGGTGTGTTGGTGATTGTGTTTATCGTTTTCTCATTGATATATGTAGGGATGGATAAATTCAAAAAGCCACAGATTGAAAATTAAATTATAGTTTAATAATTGTATGGAGATCATTTTAAATATTTCATTTACTTTTCGCTTTCTTTGATTCCCACAAATTATACCTGATGTAAAGTTGTAGTGAGCTGTTTTTCTCTTCTCTTCTTTCGCCACCCGGAAGTTGAAACTTTATGTAAGGCTGCAAGCCAAATGAATATTTTGACCCGACAGAAAAACGTTTCCATTCATATTGTATTTCAAACAAACCCTGGAAATAAGATTTTACGAAATTACTATCTGTTTTTTGAGAATGCACAATTGTATTTGTCTTAAATGAATCAATTGAAGTAATGTTATTAGTCAATTTAACTTCCTGGTCAAGTATTGCATTGCTGAAGCGATTCCATGTAAGACCTGCGCCAATAGTGACCCCGGGAAGTATAAAATAATCAAAGCTTACAGGCAACTGGTGATAGTAGGTTTTTCTTAACCTGGTTGATGATGTCAATGTGGTATTATTAAAAGTATCAACTAACTTCTGTTGCTTGTATATAATTTGTTTCGTGGTTTGCGGAGCTCCATACCTGAATTCGGTTTGAATAAACCAATTTTTATCCTTGTACATTCTAAAGTATATGGAAGGAACATAATCTGCCAAAGTTCCTTTTCTTCCAAGTGAATTATAGGGAACTAATTTTTGGCCATCAATTGGTACTTGCTGATGCAATGCTAATCCTGCTGCAAAGTATATTTGTTTTTTTATAGCCGAATCCTGTTTTACAATTTTAGAAGTAGTATAGTTCTTTTTTGTTTCCTTTTTTAAAATAGAATCTGTAATATTTGTTGAAATGGAATCCGGTTTTACATTTTGTTCATTTTGCAATGTGCCAGTTTTACCGGGAAGATTTTCTTCGTTGGTTATTGTTGAATCTAAACTTTGATCATTAGTTGAAATCTTACTTTCTAATTTGGCTGTGAAATTTTTATTTATGCGTTTATTCTTTTTAGCATTATTATTTTGATCTTTATTATTTGTTGTAGTTAGAATTCTATTGCTATATGTTTCGATGTTAGTATTAATTCCATTGTTTCTTTTCAGAAACAATTTTTTATGTGTAAGTACTTTCTTTTTTACTGTAAATAATGAATCCACATTTACAATTTCTTTTCTGCTTTTGTTTGTAGCAGAATCCAGGCCCTTCGGAGATATTACTACTCTTCCAGGCTGTGCAATATTTTTTTGAGAATCGGTCGTTTTATTTTTAAGAGACACATCTTTATGTATACTTTTTAATAGTTCTGTAGAATCAATCTTTTGTTCTTTTTTATTCCATACCCATTTATCTGGCCTTACTATGAAAAATAACAGGACAGCAAAAAACATAAACAAGAGGCCAAAGATGAAGCACCCGTTTTTTGCAGGAGGAATAATCACTTTGTCATTGTCCTTTTCCAGCCTGCGCTTCATATCTTCCCATGCAAAATTCTCATCAGGAAGTTGCAGATCATTCCATTGTTTTAATAACTGTTCCTCGTATGGTAATCTTTCATTCATTAATTGATATTCTCTTCATTTATCATTGATTGTAAATTTTTTCTTGCTTCACTTAAGTGCCATTTACTGGTGCCCTCACTTATGTGCAGCAGTTCGCCTATTTCTTTGTGAGTATAGCCTTCTATTATAAAAAGATTGAAAACGGCTTGCGTGGCAGGTGAAAGTTTTCTTACCAGGTGCAGCAGGTGTTCGGATTTCATTTTAGAAATAATGTCCGGGTCAATTTGCACACCTGCTATTTCATCCAACGTTACCTGTTGAATTATTTTTTGTTTTGATTTAATATAATCAAGGCAGCTATTAATAATAATGGTACGAATCCATGTATAAATAGAAGCCCTGGAAGAATCGAACCGATGGATATTATTATAAACTTTATAGAACCCTGTATTTAATACTTCCATTGCATCTGTTTCATTTTTAGTATAGCGAAGGCAAAGGCTCATCATTACCCTGTAAAAGTTTCTATACAACTTTTCCTGGGCTTGCCGGTTCCCGGCCTTGCAGCGATTGACGATGTCGTCTAAATTTTGTTCTTTGTTTATAAAAAGATGTTGCCTGTTTAAATTTTTTAATTATGCTTATAAAGTTTCTTAAAAACTTTTGCGTATTAATAATATTTTCTCAGCCTGAATGAACAAGTAATATTATGGACAACTGAAGGGTTTAAAGCATCAGTAAATGTCCCTGAGAAATTTCCCTCATAAAACTCCCCGATATTTTGCGGATAGCCGGTTATATTAATATTAAAAGGTTGAGTTAATGAAGAGTTAGGAAATGCGTTTGTCGACAAATTATTTAACGGAAACACACCTGTTGTTTTATCATGACTATAATCAAAATTTATAAAACTGCTTTGCCACCCACCGCCTACATATGTTGTAAATAGAGGTGCAGGGCCAATATTTGTAAAAGCAACTATTGAGTCATTTGTTGTTGTTGATAAACTATAATCAGTACCATCAATATTATAATCCACGAATTCTAAAGAGGAGGTGCCACATGCAAGAATGTTTCCTGCATAAGTGACGGGCGATGTAACTGTTGTAGTAACAACATTTCCCTGCTGCTGAGATGTACTGTCCACGCCAAGTATGTGGAAGGTAGACGCAACTCCCTGGCAGGTTACAAAAGATGAAGAAAAATCCCCGTTCCCGTATACATGTGCGTACCTGATGATATTGTCAAAGTCAATTATTGCATAACCATTTGTTATGGGCGTATTATTGCAGTTCAATATTTTACCTTCAACTGTTACCAAAGAGGAGTTAGTATTACCAACTTTTATTTTACCCAAATTTGTGTTCTGTATTAAAGCTGTAATGCTCTGTGAATAAACTGTTCCACCGCACTGATCTAATATTTCTAAAGTTAAATTTTCATTTGCTGGAACCAGTCCGCTTACCTGCCCAAGAGAGTCGGTATAACCATAAGCGTGTCCACTACTTGTGCCTTTAATAAGTACAGCTACGTTCGTAAGAGGTTGACCTTTTAAATTTTGTAAAGTCAAACCGAGAGTAACAGAGGGATTACTAAAGTCAGTATTCCAAAAAGAAAAATGTTTTACCTCACCAACATAATTCGTTCCTGTTTTTGTTGCAGTGCCTTCTTCTTTCCACAGTCCCGTTTGTTCATCAATGTACCATAGACTAATCGTAGAAGGTGCTGATGGTTGTGAAGATGAAGGAATTGCAATGGTAAGTTTTGCAGTATTATCTTTTGCAATTTGTAACGGTTCCCCGGCGACAGATTCAAGCTCCACAGCCATCATTCCAAAAGATACCAACGATACCCGTTTGTTATTTTTATCATTTGCCATAAAAGAACCGGGAACGCTTTCGTTTATGTCTGAAGCAGCGGGATCAATATAATGCGCATAAACATTTACCGTTCCATTGTAAGAAGATTTGTCAGACTTTTTAATAGTTCCATTTGCTGGAAGTGAAATCTTAGATCCGTTGGAGAGAACGATGTCTCCACCACCTAAAGCATCTACAGAACCTGCAAGTGTTTTCTTTAAAAGTTTTATCACGATTTGATTTACTCCGGATGTTGCATTAAAAGTTCGGTAGCCTGTAAAGTAACCCGGGTTTTCAGCAATTACTAATGACGCATTTTTATCTAAGGCTGCATCGCGGATTCTAAAATATCCGTGATCATTTGTTACAGAAGTTTTTGTGCCAACCTTTATTTGCACACCTGCGGCAGGTTGTTCATTTTCATCATAAATATTTCCCTGTAGCGTTGCTGTAATTGGAGCCGAAATATTATTATCAGTGTTACCGGGGCCAAAATTAGTCGAGCTAAGTTCCTTTTGGCAGTTAATTAATGTAATTGAAATTAAGGCGATGGTTAAAGCAAAATATAAGCGTTTCATAAAATAGTATTTATGGCATATACTGCTGCATCTATATAAAGGTTGGGTAAGCTATTAATTATAATTTTTAATTTCTTCTTCTTACTTCCTCAATAAATTTTTCAATAGCTCTCCTGATATCGGTTGAATTACTATTGTGATTATTTACCATTGTAGAAAAAATAAGTAGCTTGTTTTTCTGGGTATATAAGAAACCACTAAAAGCTACCACGCCCGAAAGAGTTCCTGTCTTGGCATAAATAAATCCGCTATCAGCTTTATAATAATTCTTAATAGTGCCGGTCCCCCCTGTTTCCATAACACTTTTTATACGATCCATTCCAAAATTATTTTTCATTTTATTAAGAATGATTATAAAATCCTGCGGTGAGAAAAGATTGTAATGACTAAGGCCTGAACCATCAACCCAATAAGGTTTTTGAGGCAAGTCTTTAAAATCTGTTTTTAATAAAGTATCAATTATTTTTTCATCATCCATCACACCTAATAATTTTTGACTTACCATAAGCAATGTCTGCTCAGCAAAAAAATTATCACTATGATGCATTAGCGGCTTAAGCATAGAATCTGTGGGCCTTGAGTACAATTCCATAACTTTTAGATTTCCAATATCAGAAGGAATTTTAGTTGATGTTATACTCTTGTGCAAAGTATCATTCAACAGTTGTATTATTAAAGAATCACCAGTATGAAAAGGGGTCTCCGTATAATGTTCATCAGGCCTTCCTTCAGTTATAGTAAAATGATTTTTTAAAAAATCCCTTTTAACTGTTTGGGGAAATAAATTCCTGTTAAGGGAGCTATCAATTTTTATATCGTTTTTAAAAAAACTAGGAACTGCAACAGGATCACCAACATGATTACTTATCCTCACAATGTTTCCATAAACAGGCAGCGCACTTCTTTCCGGCATGTAATAATCACTATAGTCATCCCACGACCAACCCGCTCCCCAAATTCTCTCTTTCCAGGAAAGATTGTTTAGCACGATTTGTTTATTAGTATTTTTCAAAAAATCAAAAACTCTTTGTTGAGTGAAATCGGGATGCAGGAATGTTGGGTCACCTGCGCCATAAATCATAATCTCGTTATTTTTTTCTCTATATCGTAATCCCACGAGGCTATCACCTAAATATTTCATAGCAGCATAGCAGGTGAGAAGTTTGGTATTGCTGGCGGGCACAAAATATTTATCTCCCTGGTAATTATATAGGTATTTACCGGTAGCAGGTTCATAAATACTTATTCCTGTATGGGCAGATATAAATGCAGTATCATTTAAAACAGAATTTTTTGCGAGAAGATTGATTTGCTTCGCGACAGAACAGCCAGCAATAAATAGATGTGCTATATATATTAATGCTAAAATATATTTTTTCATAATATTCAAATTAAAGAAATTCTGCTAATAAAATAAGTCTGTTATTGAGCTCGATGTAAACTAAAACAGCTACTAATTAATAATAAGTTAATCCCAACCCGGTGTAGACGGGTTGGGGTAAGTCCATTCCTTTCATTTTAGTAACTTTGCCATCCTCCAGAGGAGTCCTCTGGACTGTCATTTTGGCTATGAAAAGTTTTCTGCATCAATTTTGACAAGAATAAATTCTCTATAAAACTTTCATTTAATCAGAACTATATATGTCCGGGTTTCTTTCAAAATTATTTGGTGGTAATAAAAGTGAAAAGGACGTAAAGGTTATAACACCTTACGTAGCTAAAATCAATTCTTTCTACGATCAATATCAATCTCTTTCCAATGACGATCTTCGTCATAAAACAATAGAGTTTAAGCAGCGTATTAAAGATCATCTGGCTGAAACTGATCTGGAGATCAGTAATAAAAAGACCGAGGCCGAATCCCTTGATTCGTCAGATATTGACGGCCGGGACAGGATATACCAGGAAGTTGACACGATGATAAAAGACCGGGATAAAAAGATCGAAGAAATATTACTCGACATCCTTCCGGAAGCTTTTGCCGTGGTTAAAGAAACAGCGCACCGTTTTAAGGATAATAAAGAGCTGAAATCTAATGCAACTGAATTGGACAAAACTTTAAGCATTACAAAAAAATACATAAGAATAGAAGACAATAAGGCAATTTATAAAAACACATGGCCTGCAGGTGGAAGTGAGATCACATGGAACATGGTGCATTACGATGTGCAGCTAATTGGAGGTATCGTTTTGCACGAGGGTAAAATTGCAGAAATGGCTACCGGGGAAGGTAAAACGCTGGTATCTACATTGCCCGCATATCTCAATGCATTAGCCGGAGAGGGTGTTCACATTGTAACCGTGAATGATTACCTCGCCCGACGTGACAGTGAGTGGAACGGCACTTTATTCGAATGGCTGGGCCTTACCGTTGATTGTATTGATAAGCATGAGCCTAATAGCGATGACCGCCGAAAAGCTTACAACAGTGATCTTGTTTATGGAACTAATAATGAGTTTGGTTTTGACTATTTAAGAGATAATATGGTGCATACACCAGATGAAATGGTGCAACGCAAGCACCATTTTGCTATGGTGGATGAGGTCGATAGCGTATTGATCGATGATGCAAGAACTCCATTGATTATTTCCGGGCCGGTGCCAAGAGGCGATCAGCAGGAATTTGACCAGATGAAACCGCGTGTCGAAAGAATTGTTGAGGCACAAAAAAAAGTAACCAGTAGCTTTTTAATTGAAGCAAAGAAAAAAATTACAGAAGGGAACGATGATCCTAAAGAAGGAGGGCTTGCTTTATTCAGAGCCCATCGTGGGCTTCCAAAAAACGGGGCGCTCATTAAATATTTAAGTGAGCCGGGTATGCGGGTAAAGCTTCAGAAAACTGAAAATTATTATCTCGCCGATCAGCAAAAAAATATGCCAAAGGTTGACGAAGAATTGTATTTCCATATAGATGAAAAAAATAACCAGGTAGAGCTAACTGATAAAGGAATTGCTTTGATCACGAAATCTGGCGAAGACACTGAATTTTTTATACTACCTGATATAGGAGTAAAGTTGTCTGAAATAGAAAAAAGTGATTTAAGCGCCGACGAAAAACTTCACGAAAAAGAAACGTTGCTTAATGAATACTCGATAAAAGCAGACAGGATACACACTGTTCAGCAGTTATTAAAAGCATATACACTGTTTGAAAATGATGTGGAATATGTTGCAATTGAAGGCCAGGTAAAAATTGTGGATGAGCAAACGGGCCGGATCATGGAAGGACGCCGCTATTCCGACGGACTGCACCAGGCAATAGAAGCGAAAGAAAATGTGAAGATTGAAAGCGCTACTCAAACCTATGCCACCATTACCTTGCAGAACTTTTTCAGGATGTATCACAAGCTTGCGGGAATGACGGGCACTGCTGAAACAGAGGCAGCGGAGTTCTGGGATATTTATAAACTTGATGTAGTTTCCATCCCTACTAACGTTCAGGTAATAAGAAGCGATACGCAGGACCTTGTATATAAAACCAAGCGTGAAAAACTAAAGGCAGTAATTGAAGAGGTGGAAAAAATGCGTTCCGCTGGAAGGCCAATCCTTGTAGGGACAACATCAGTGGAAGTAAGTGAATTACTGAGCCGGATGATGAAGCAGAAAGGTGTGCCACATAATGTATTGAATGCAAAACAACATGCCAGAGAAGCTCAGGTTGTTGCAGAAGCTGGTCTTGCAGGAAATGTAACGATCGCGACGAACATGGCGGGCCGTGGTACGGATATAAAGCTTGGGCCGGGAGTAAAAGAATCACATGGCCTCGCAATATTAGGAACAGAAAGACATGAAAGCCGCCGCGTAGACAGGCAGTTACGTGGACGTGCAGGAAGACAGGGCGATCCCGGTACTTCGCAATTTTTTGTTTCTCTTGAAGATGATTTAATGCGGATGTTTGGCAGTGAAAAAATAGCTTCCCTAATGGATAGGATGGGTTATAAAGAAGGTGAAGTAATACAGCACAGCATGATCTCAAAAAGCATTGAGCGTGCGCAAAAAAAAGTTGAAGAAAATAATTTTGGCATAAGAAAAAGATTGCTTGAATATGATGATGTAATGAATAAGCAACGCACTGTTATTTATGGAAGACGCAATCATGCCTTGTTTGGAGAAAGACTGGCGCTTGATCTTGATAACGCATTTTATTCTGTAGCAGAAGGCATCATAATTTCTTTCAAAGAAATAAATGATCATGATGAATTTAAGCTCGCCGTCATTATGAATTTTGGTATCGATACTGAAATTACAGCCGAAGAGCTGGGTAAAGAAGATTTGCATTCACTCTCTAACCGGCTATATTATGAAGCGAAAGATCATTATAATTATAAGAATAAGATGATGAATGAGCAAACGCTTCCTGTGATTAAAAATATTCGCAAAGAGCAGGGTTCCCATATAGAAAATGTAGCGGTCCCATTTACTGATGGAAAGAAAGCAATGCAGGCAGTAGCCAACCTTGATAAGACAATAGAAACAAATGGCGCGGAATTGACTAATGCCCTAGAACGTAATATCACGCTGGCTTTGATTGATGATGCATGGAAGGAGCACCTGCGTGCCATGGATGACCTGAGGCACAGTGTGCAAACTGCAGGATATGAACAAAAAGATCCTTTGGTTATTTATAAGATAGAGGCATTTAATGCCTTCAAGCAAATGGATGACCAGGTAAATAAAGATATTGTAAGCTTCCTGGCACATTGCAGTATTCCTGTAGAACAAAACCAGGCTGGAAGAATACATGAAGAAAGAATGCGCAAAACTGATATGAGCAAAATGCGCCAGCGCAAAGAAGAATTTGCAGGTGCAGGCGCCGGGGCTGAATATCTTTCACAGGAAAATGATTATATAGATCCTTCAGAAAATGTAAAACAGGAACCTATAAAAGTTGGCCCTAAGATTGGCCGCAACGATCCTTGTCCATGTGGCAGTGGAAAGAAGTATAAGCAATGCCATGGAAAGGAAGCTTAATCAATATATAGATCATACCATATTAAAACCCACTACTACTTTAGCAGAAATTGAAAAGCTCTGCAAGGAAGCTATTCAATATCAATTTGCTGCCGTATGTGTTCCTCCTTTGTTCATAAAAAAAGCCAAAGAATTATTAAATAATTCAACCGTTAAAGGGGCAACGGTAATCGGTTTTCCGTTTGGCTATTGTGCTATTGAAGCTAAAATTGCAGAAATTGTGTTAGCGATTGTTGATGGAGCGGATGAACTTGATATGGTAATCAACATTTCAGCAATAAAAAATAACGACTGGCAGTTTTTGGCAAATGAAATCAATACGATTTTACCTATTGCCAGGAACAGGGGAAAAATTTTAAAAGTAATCATTGAAAGCGGTATCCTTACCGATAATGAAATTATAAAATGCTGCGATATCTATGGGGCAGCAGGAGTAGATTATTTAAAAACCTCAACAGGTTATGCTGAACGTGGTGCATCAGTATATGCTGTGGAACTTATAAGGAAGCACCTGAGTGACGCGGTAAAAATTAAGGCAAGTGGAGGGATCAGGACATACCGATTCGCTAAAGA
>DASYOM010000010.1:0-7875 GCA_036007765.1 Chitinophagaceae bacterium
GCTATATCATGATATACATCCATCACTACAAAGCGATCCTGGAGTTTTACCGCCTGGGCGATGGCAGTAGAATAAACATCATAGTAATCAGTTGCAGTGGAAAGATTGATTGCATCCGGAAAAAGCAATAAGGTTACTTCATTAATCTTAGCCACTTCCGCGAGACCATCTTTTAAATCCTGGGTTACGATAAGCCCACCGGTAGAAGCATAATCTCCTACTGATGTGATCCAGCAAGGGCCCCCTCCATTTGCAAAAAACATCTGCATCGAATAATGCATTAAAAATTTAGAGCGAAGGGCTTCGTCTATTTTACCATTCACGTCTGTTCTCGAACCTGAACTCGTGAATGCAACCGTTATACTTCCATTCTCAGGAGAGGGGTACCCGAAATATTGCTCGTATTGTAACAGGGATTCAATGCGCCAGGGTTTCATTTTTAAATCGCCCGCTTCCTTCCATTGCGCCTTTTCAGTATACCCAATGAAAGCGGGAATGGCAGTTTCGACCGATGCAATACTTGGCGGGAGATGCGGAATTTCTTCAATATAGACCCCGGGGGTTTTATACTCAGGCATGTTATTTATTTTTTTGAGTTATAAATTATTTTTTAATGTTATGTTTTAGGTTGTGATTTAGCCTCACCCCAACCCCTCTCCTTTGGAGAGGGAACTAACTGGGGAAAGGCATTTCTTTTAATTTTCAATTTTTAATTCTCCATTTTCAATTCCACTTACGGCATTACAGGAAACAAATCTGATTCCGGAACCATAATGTCAAAACATATTCTTTCCTTTTCATCTTTTGTTATTTCAAGATTTACCGGGCCTGGAAAATAT
Organism: Chitinophagaceae bacterium; assembly: GCA_036007765.1. Lineage (GTDB taxonomy): Bacteria > Bacteroidota > Bacteroidia > Chitinophagales > Chitinophagaceae > Ginsengibacter. Next base: position 840 of record DASYOM010000010.1, read on the forward strand.
TTGGTGTCCGTACTTCCCTGCTTTGGTAATTTGAAATATGAATTTGAAATAGATTTTGGTTGTATACTTACTAAATTCTTATCTTCTTTAAATAAATAATCAGTAAGTGATGGATCTAATTTTAATTCCTTTCCCTTCACATTTTTAAATCGCCAGAAAGTAAACCTGCTTTTGACCGGGATCTCAAATATGGGCGCATCAATCCATGTACCTGTTGAGCTTTTTCTTTTAATTAAAAAGCCATCAGTGCCAAGGAGATTGAAAGCAGTATTGGTTACCGCGGGCCTGATGTTTATTATTCCCCAATTTTCCCTTCCATAAAATGCATCGCTAATAACGAGGCTATGTTTTTTTAAATAACCATTGGATGCGCTTACTTCCAGTGAAAAAATAATATCAGGAAATTGAAAAGATGTAGGAATAGAAACCACATCTGCCTGGTCAGAAAAATCAAGCAACACTTTTTGAATGAAATTATTATTGTGAACCGTAATTGTTTTAAGGCCGTTGCCATTTTTATCTTTCAAAACAAATTGTGCATCTGTAATAGTTGAATTCGCATCAAAAGAATAATAAAACTTTAATGGTGCAAGCAGCTGGTCATTTTCATTTGCAAATGAATTTCCGGCGATAGGAAACCATTGATCGCCAGTATCATCTTTATAAAATTCACGGATATCATTTACGCCAAATGAGGCAAGCTCTCCCTGCTGATAAATTCTGCTGCTGTCAAATACTGAAACATCGCTGGTTAAGAATGGAAATATTTTGGGGCTTAGTGCAGTTTCATTTGTAAAGAAATACATGGACTGTACAGGTCTGCTTAATATTGAATTTGTGTAGGTTTCAATTAAATTATTTTTTTTGGAAACAAGAATATTAATATCAAAATTGTCCGCCAAAGTATGGAGCGGTTCATATACCAAAGTATTATCAGGAAGAAATTTTTGATTTACGCGAATGGCTATTTTAAATCCGGAATAAGCTGGAAGTAATTTTAATTCATAATTTTTATAGGTTGATAAAAGATTTCCCGGGAATGCAAAAAGCAGATCTTCATTTATAGATTGGCGGTCTCCGCTATATTCATTCAGCAACAAATTCAGCCGGTCAGTTTGGTTCGCCTGCGCAAATATGGTATCCCCATTTATATCTGTAAAGAAATACTCATGAATCAGCTTTACCTCAAATAATGTTTTATATATTAATGACATTTTAGTTCTCCGGGAATTTATTTATTATGGTTTCAATTTCTTCGATAAGCGGAACCTCTCTAACTAATGCACGTTCAGTAATACCTACCAGTCTTAGTTTATACATGGCAAAAGGCATTTGCCTGCCACCAAGCGAGCCCCACAAATGATTGATCTGTTCAAATGTAAGCGTATATAGTTCCATTGTAAATTTCAGATCAACCAAATCATCTTCATCAAGATTTATAGAGCCGCCGGAAACAGATGAGGAGGAAGAAAAAACGTTTTTGCTTTGCAGAAAACGTATAACAAATGATAATCTTTTTAAAGCGAGGATGTAATCATTGCCTGAATAATTACAGGTGAATAAAACATATAAATTAAGATAAACAGGAGCATTTTCATAAACAGCCCTGTTGATGAAAGGACGCTTAAGTGCAGGCTGATTTTTTAAAGTACTTTCTTCTTCAACGTTGACGAGAGTTATAACAATATTATCAGTAAGAGAACTACCTGCCGGCGTTTCAAATAAACCAATATTATCAATTACAACAGTGGCCGCATCTTTTGATGAAAGATAGGAAGTGAGTTCATCCCGCAGCAATTGAAGTGCAGCGTCAATCATTTTAGTTAATTAAAAAATGATGAAGTAGGTTTTTGGGAGTTCTTCTTTTAGAAAGGACTTAAAAAATATGGACTAGCAATATTTTTTAAGCAATATCCATAATGGGAACACAAGTGCAGACCATGAAAAGCGAATGGATTGATAGAGTGGGGATTATTTTATAAAGTAAAAACTTAAAATTAAACCTTCCAAGTTTTTTAGGATTTTTTTTCTAACATATTTTTTTAAAAGAATTTTTTTACAAATCAATGATAAAAGAAAATCTTTTTAATCATTTATGCGATGCATGTTTATTTTACTTTTTACAACTCTCCTTTTTTTAATTGTGAAATTGCATAGTCAGCAGCACGTGCAGTCATCGCCATGTAAGTAAGGGAAGGGTTTTGAGTTGAAGTAGAAGTCATGCAGGCGCCATCACTTACGAATACATTTTTACAATTATGAAACTGGTGCCATTTATTAAGCAATGAAGTTTTAGGCTCTTTTCCCATTCGCACGCCTCCCATTTCATGAATGTCCAGTCCCGGCGCTTGTTTGGAGTCTGATGTTTCGATTTGAGTAAATCCGGCCTTTGAATACATTTCTGTCATTTGCTCAAAAAAATCTTTTATCATCTTATCTTCATTATCATCATAGCCAACGGATATTTTTAGTAACGGCACGCCCCAGTTGTCTTTTTTATTTGGATCTAAGCTTACGTAGTTGGATTCTTTAGGAATTGTTTCTCCCATCATTTGTGAACCAATTCCCCAATCAGCTAATCCCGGAGATGCCATTAAATTATTTTTTAAATTTTCTCCAAAGCCATTTGTATCTGTCCGTGATCTTCTACCGGCAGAAAATGTGCAGGCATAACCACGAAGAAAATTCGTTTCCTGCTTATGCAAATTTCTAAAGCGGGGAATGTAAGCGGAGGTCGGCCTGCGGCCACCATCAGTTTTAGAATCTTGGAATCCATCATATTTTGCCGAGATGCGAGCCCTGTAATTATGAAAAGCCACATATTTTCCAAGCAGGCCGTTTTCATTTCCCAAACCATTTGGAAAACGTTTTGAAACTGAATTCAATAAAATGAGATTGGTATTTATTGCGCCTGCATTTAGAAAAATAACCGGCGCATAATATTCAATTGATTCTTTTGTATTGGAATCAATTACATGTACACCAACTGCTTTATTTTTCTCGTCATCATAAATGATTGAGTGTACAACAGAGAATGGGCGCAATGTCATATTACCTGTTTTTGCCGCCCAGGGTATTGTGGTGGCGTTTGTATTATAATAACCGCCGAACGGGCAACCGCGCTGGCAAAGGTTCCTGTTCTGGCATTGTCCTCTCCCCTGTTCTGCATGTATTGGCTGAGGTTCCGTTAAATGAGCACAACGGGCATAGATAACATTTCTGTCTTTATAATTTTTAGCAACAGATTCTTTAAAATAATTTTCAACACAACTTAATTCCAATGGCGGTAAAAATTCTCCATCAGGAAGGTTTGGTAGCCCATCTTTATTCCCGGATATTCCTGCAAATTTTTCAACATAACTATACCATGGTGCTAAATCATTATAGCGAATTGGCCAGTCAACTGCAAACCCATCACGTGCCGGGCCTTCGAAATCAAAATCACTCCATCGTTGTGTTTGCCTTGCCCACATAATAGATTTGCCACCTACCTGGTATCCTCTAATCCAGTCAAAAGGTTTATCCTGCACATAAGGGTGCTCCGTATCTTTTACAAAAAAATGCATAGCATCTTCACGAAACGCATAACACTTACTAATAACAGGATTTTCTTTCTGAATATCATAAGGAACTTCACCACGATGTTTAAATTCCCAGGGCATCATATTTGTCGTTGGATAATCTTTTAGGTGCACCACCTCTCTTCCTCTTTCAACTACCAATGTCTTTAGTCCTTTTTCACAAAATTCTTTTGCAGCCCATCCACCGCTCATGCCAGAGCCAATTACAATGGCATCAAAAGTTCTTGATTGTTTATTATCTCCCATATTTTTTAGCTTGCTTTTTTTACCGGAACGCAACCATAAAATTTCCCCGGAACGAGTTTGTATTCATGCACCTTAGTTAAATAATATTGTGATGAAGTATAAGCGTGGAGTGTAAGCCCTTTAATTGTATTGTAAAAAAAGGTGACGTTCCCGGGTACGTCCTTTTTATCCTCAATAGATTTTAATAGCTCTAATCTTTCAGGAGGAGTACATTGCACGAAAGTTTTATCAAATTTCTTTTTACTAAATGCATCAAATTCTTTAAGCCCTTTTTCAAATTGATTTTGTTTATCGGGCTCGTAACAATCGTCAATCATCATTAGCGCAAAAAGATGAGCAGAAACATCTTTTGCCCCCGGCGTATTAGTCTTTGGAATAATTGTTTCACCTAATTCTGAAATAAGATTTTCTTCTTTTGTATTTATTTTAATTTTTTTATAGGACACAGAAGACTTCTCATCGTCCTGCAGACAGGAAGGCAGCAATGCAGTACCTGCTGAAATTATTATTAGTGTTTTTATACTTGAACGCCTGTCCATTTTTATCCTGGTTTTTTAATAGAGAAAAGATAAATAATAAAATATTTATTACGACAATCTAAAAAGATTATTTTAATTTTTTGAGATAATTATAATTGTACGCAAGGCTTTCAAATGGTGTATTAGTATACTCTTCCTGTTCAACAAAGAAATATTTCATACCTGCTTTTTTGGAAGCACTAAGCATTTTTTTTATATCCAATCCTCCCTTGCCAAATTCTGTGCTATGCTTTTCCTGCATGTTCATATCTTTTAAATGCCATAGTGGAAAACGCCCCGGATATTTTTCAAAATAATCTAAAGGATTATTTCCTGTTACGATTACCCATCCCAAATCCATTTCGAGATTTACATATTCCTTGTTAGTATTTTCAACAAGAACATCATATAATACTTTTCCATTTTCCTTTTCAAATTCGAAATTATGATTGTGATAACCAAAATTCAGATTTGATTTTTTAGCTGCTTCGCCAGCTTTATTAAAAGCATCCGCAACTTTTTTATAATTATCAATTGTTTGCCCATTTGATGGCATAGAAGATACAATTACATATTCCTGTCCTGCCTCTGCTGCATCATCAATTGTTTGTTGCCATTTATCATCGAAGTGAACGTGGCCGCTGCGCAAATTCATCCCAAGATTCTTGCAAATATTTTTTATCTCTGCAGGCTGAAGCCCATAATAATTCCCCTTATCACTTCCTGCAGATTCAATTTCTTTATAACCAAGTGCGGCTAATTTTTTTAAAGTGCCAATATTATCTTCAAGCATTTCTTTACGTACTGAATATAATTGTACACCCACATCTTTAGCAGCGTTGCGCTTCGCAGCTTCTGCTATGCCCGGAAGTAAAACAGAACCGATTGCAAAAGCGCCTGATGTCTTTAAAAAATTTCTCCTGGAATTCATATAATATGTTTTAAAGTTTGAATGACTGTTATGAGATATTTATTTTTGATTGCTTCCTATAATAGAGTTACTGATGAATGCAATTCTTTTGCTATCCGGCGACCATGATGGAGTATTTATAGATCCCTGGCCTCCATAAAAGTATGCAAGCACTTTTGGAGTGCCACCGCTGATTGGCTGATACCGGACATAAACATGTTTATAAGGTGGATGAACTCCCGGCTGAACTTCTTCTTTCAGGAAAGATAAATAAACCATTCCCTTTCCATCCGGTGAAATATGTGCAAACCAATTATTATAATCATCATTTGTTACCTGCTCCTGATCGCTGCCATCAGGTTTCATACGCCAGATTTGCATTAACCCGGAGCGCACTGAATTAAAATAAATATATTTTCCATCAGGGGAATATTCCGGCCCATCATCCAATCCCTTTACATCAGTAAGCTTTTCCTCGTGCCCTCCACCTGATGGTATTTTATATACATCGAATTCTCCATCTCTCTCTCCGCAAAATACAATGCTCTTTCCATCAGGTGACCAACCATGCAGGTAGGACGGCCCTTTAGGCGTAACCTGTTTAGGAATGCCACCTGCTATTGGAACTGTATAAATAATAGAACCACCTAACTCCTTGACCCAACTACTCAAGCCAAGCATCTTACCATCAAAAGAAATTACATGGTCATTATTATTTGATTTAATATTTCCTGTGTTAACAAGCTTAGGTTTTTTAGTTGCAAGATTAAAATTATATACGAGGCCATCACTCCCATTAAAGATCAGGCTTTTGCCATCAACATTCCAGTTGGGCGCCTGGATGGAATAGGGAACAGTATACATTATTTCCCTGTCGCCGGAAGCTACATCCATAATTTCAAGATTACTTCCCAATGTCATATCTGTCTGTCCATCTGACTCGCCTTTAAATGGAACGGTTATACGCACATCCCTGAAGACACCGGTTTCCAATACATCTGCATTGTGCGAGCCCACGAATAACCCAACATACACATCATCTCCGAGGTCAATATCAGCAATTTGCTCGGTTACAAAGGGATCACCATATTTCGCTACTCTCATAATATAGGTATCACCTTTTCTCTCCAATTGAAGAATGTTGGCTTTGGTAATTTTTGATTTAATTTCTTCAGTTTCAGCTCCTGCTTTTCTTCTAAACTGGAGTGAAGTCAATCCATCACCATGCTCCACTGCATTTACATGAGGTGATTTTCCATCAAGGGTTTTACGAACCATCCAGCCAACTTTCCGGTGATAATCCACCCAACTACCAAGGAACTCCGCTTTGGTATAAAGAATAAAATCACCTTTCATTTTTTTCCATAAAAATTGAAATTCATCATGATCGCCCCAGATGTTATAGCCTGCACCTGATATTACATACTGGCCTGTGGAAGGTATATATGTTGCTAAGCCTTTTTTTACATTGGTACCTACATCTCCATGACCATCAAAAATTCCAATCTTTTGTTGTGATGAAGCAGAAAAACCAAAAAGGAATATTATGAAAGAAAAACCCAAAGATGCTGATCTGTTTTTTCTCATTTTAAAGTTTTATTTGTAACAGGAATGCAATCTATAGAGTTGCAATTTAAAGTAATGAATAATCTAAACGTTATTAATAATACCTTCCAATTAATTTATTTTCAACGATCATCGTTTTCATATCCATGGAATCGATTGTTCCTTGTTTTGCATACACAATTTTACCTCCCGGCTCTACCAGGATGGTATAAGGA
>DASYOM010000011.1:0-36690 GCA_036007765.1 Chitinophagaceae bacterium
GAATGATGGTTTCACCGAATGTTTATTCTTGTTTTGCCGAAGCGAGTTGTAAAAACTATTTTGGATAGCTCATCAAATTAAAATCGTGCACAAACGTGCGGACCGGACGGGACTCGAACCCGCGACCTCCGCCGTGACAGGGCGGCATTCTAACCAACTGAACTACCGATCCATTTCGTAATTCGGGAGCGCAAGATAATTAAATTTCATTTTAACTGAACAGTAAGCAGAATTTTAATTGGATATTTATCTTAACAAAAAATATTTTTACAGATTTTAAGCCGAAATATACTGAGGATAACAGCACTTATTTCTTTTTAATTTTGACATCGTAACTTCATCGCTTCAAAAATCCTTGCTCTTTGTTGGTTTTATCCTTAATAAATATAAATATCAGGACCAAAAAATAATATATGAGGCAATTTCTAGATTTTGAACAACCGATAAAGGAATTATACGAACAGATTGAAGAGAATAAAAAACTGGCTTCAAAAAATGCGAAGGTTGATTATGATACAATTATTAATCAATTGGAACAATCTGTTCTTTTAAAAAGAAAAGAAATTACTGAACATCTTACTCCCTGGCAAAAAGTTCAGCTGAGCCGGCACCCCGACAGGCCATATACATTGGAATATATTTTAAAGATGTTTACCAATTTTGTTGAACTCCATGGTGACCGAAATGTAAAAGACGATAAGGCTATGGTGGGTGGTTTTGCTCAACTGGATGGTGAAACTGTAATGGTAATTGGCCAGCAAAAGGGTACCAATACCAAGATACGCCAGATGCGCAATTTTGGAATGGCGAATCCCGAAGGATATCGCAAAGCTTTGCGTTTAATGAAGCTCGCTGAAAAATTTGAAAAGCCTATTATAACCCTGATTGATACGCCCGGTGCATTTCCCGGCCTCGAGGCAGAGGAAAGGGGGCAGGGAGAAGCAATCGCCAGGAATATTTATGAGATGCTGCGATTAAAAGTTCCGGTAATTTGCGTAATTATTGGTGAAGGAGCCAGTGGTGGCGCCTTAGGCATCGGGGTTGGCGATAAGGTATTAATGATGGAAAATACATGGTATTCAGTAATATCTCCTGAAAGCTGCAGTACTATTCTATGGCACAGTTGGGAGTATAAAGAGAAAGCTGCAGAGCAATTACGATTAACACCTGATGATATGCTTAAGTTTGCTTTGGTTGATGGCATCATTCCGGAACCGCTTGGTGGAGCACATTGGAACTATGATGAAGCGGCTGCAAATCTCAAGGCTTATATAAAGCCAATTATTGCGGACTTAAAAAATATATTGCCACAAGATAGAATAGCACAACGGATCGAAAAATTTGGAAAGATGGGATTCTGGGATGAAGAATAGATCCAGGAAGGCCGAAGGCTAACATCCAGTTGTCGGTAATAATTCAACAGTTTAACAAACCAACATTCGTCAACGTCATGTCTTTAAAAAATTCTTTAAAAGGTACTGGAGTTGCATTAATAACACCTTTCAAAAAAAACTTTCAGATAGATTATGAGGCATTGGAAAAGGTTATTAATTATATAATTAGTAATGACGTTAATTACATTGTCTCATTAGGTACAACAGGTGAAGCTTCTACTATAAGCAACGAGGAGAAAGTTGATATTATAAATTTTACTTTTGAAAAAACTGCGGATCGGGTTCCAGTGGTGGTGGGTTTAGGAGGTAACAATACCAAAGATCTTTTAAGAAACCTGGAATTATTCCCTCTTGATAGGGCAACCGCTATATTAACTGCGAGCCCACATTATAATAAGCCATCACAGGAAGGTATATTTCAGCATTATAAAATTTTTTCAGAAGCTTCGCCGAAGCCTGTTATTATTTATAATGTTCCTGCAAGAACTTCAAGTAACATAAGCGCAGAAACTACGATCCGTTTGGCAAATGAATGCGAAAATATCAGCGGAATTAAAGAAGCAAGCGGTAATATCGTTCAATGCATGCATATTTTAAAAAATCGTCCAAAGGATTTTTTAGTCGTAAGTGGCGATGACCAGCTCACTCTTCCACTTATTGCCTGTGGAATGGATGGAGTTATTAGCGTCGCAGCTAATTATTGCCCCAAAGATTTTTCTGCTATGGTTGATTGTGCTTTACAAGAAAATTTTCATCATGCCCGGCAATTTCATTATAAATTATTTGACGCGAATGAATTGCTATCCGTTGAAAACAATCCAGCCGGTGTTAAAGCTTTTCTTTCAGAAATGGATATGATTGAAAATGTATTACGCCTTCCTTTGGTACCACTGAGTTCTCCATTTCATGAAAAGGTTAAGAAGGCTGTTCAAAATTATTTTAAGTAAAATATTTCTATATGACGGCTTGTGTAAAGCAAATATTATTTTGCTTTTGTTTCTTTATGATTATAATTATAATTATAATTCTTCATGCCAAATAACAAACACCTTCAAGCGCACATTCAGTATTTTCAAAAATTTCGCAGGCCTCGGCCCTGAAGTCGTCAATACTTTCATACATAGAAGAAAAATGCCCAAGCAATAATTTTTTTACGTTAGCTTTCTTTGCAATGGTAGCTGCCTGCATTGAGGTTGAATGAAACCTCGCTGATGCTTTATCCTCAAGTGCATGCAGGTAAGTAGATTCGTGATACAACAAGTCGACATCTTTTATTTTTTCTGCAATCCGTTCAAAGAATCCCGTGTCTGCACAATAGGCATAAGAGCTGGCATGCAGGCCTGGTGTGGTAAGTAGCTCATTTTTTATTACTTCTTTTGATGAGAAAAAGTAATCATTGCCCTTCTGCAAATTTTCATAGTAAGAAGAAGGTATATTGTATTGTGCTACTTTTTCGGGATCAATTTTTCGGTTATTTTTTTTCTCCCTAAAAATAAATCCCCAGCATACTATGCGGTGATGTACTTTAAAACATTCAATCCCTAGTTTCTTATCTTCAAAAATGATTCCCTCACTTTTAAGTATATGAAAGTTTATCGGGTATGAAAGATTTGTATCTGCAACTTTGAACTGGAGTTCAATTATTTCTTTTAGTCCTTCAGGCGAATAAATATTGAGTGGATTCTTACGGTTATTAAGGCCAAGTGATGTAAGAAGCCCGATGAGGCCGAAGTAATGATCGCCATGAAGATGTGAAATGAAAATATGATTGATTTTTCCAGGCCTTATTTTATATACTATCATTTGCATCTGTGTTCCTTCCCCACAATCCACTAGGAACTTATGATCCTGGGTCTGTATCACTTGCGATGTTGGATGCCTGTTATGTGCCGGCAATGCAGAATTATTTCCTAAGATTGTTACAGCAAGCACAGAGTTGAAAATTAAAAATCAAGAATCAGGTATCAAGTATCGGGAAGCAAGTCAAAACATCTCCCTTTCAATTTCCTCCATTTGAACAATATCCCATGCCTCACTTTCCGTGGGAGTAATATTCATTATCTCCAACAATTCTTTGCCATCTAAAAACGTTTCAATTTCAGGTTGCAGGTTGCAAAAGACCAACGAACAATTCGAATCATAAAATGTTTGTTGAATATTCGCCAGCGCATCAGCGGTAAGTTCATTGATCTGTTGAACATTTTTAAAATTTATGATCACGTTCCTGGGAATTTTATCAACGAATGAAAGCAACAAATTTTGAAGTTCTTCTGTCATATTAGCAGGTAAATCAGGCTCTTCAATAGTTATGACGTGAAATTTTTCTTTGGTATCAATTTTGACTTTCATCTCAATTATTGGTTTTAAAAATCGGAAAGTTTTCTTCAAAGGTATTAAAAAAGAAAGGCTGATAAGGTTTTAGGATTAAGAACAGCTAATTAATATATTGGATTTTTCTTGACATTTATAATTTTAATTTAACCTTTTTTTTTACGGTTTTCAACATCCTGTGTATTTGTTTTAGCAACTAATAGTAGAATTTATTCGTTATTATTGTATAGTATTAAATTGAATTATATGGACAACAATTTTTCAGCTCAGGTAAAAGAGATTATCTCCTATAGCAGGGAGGAAGCGTTGCGTTTAGGCAATGATTTTATAGGAACAGAGCATCTGGTTCTTGGTCTTATAAGAGATGGAGAAAATACTGCTATCAAAATATTAAAAGCTTTCAATGTTGACTTATACGAACTGCGTAAAGAAATAGAACTTGCTGTAAAGGATAAAACCGGCAAAAACATAGCAAACATTAATTCTTTACCATTGACCAAGCAGGCAGAGAAAGTGATAAGGATTACCGTGCTTGAGGCAAAAGCCAATAAAAGCCCACTCGTAGAAAGCGAACATCTCATGCTTTCAATTTTGAAAAACAAAGAAAATATTGCAACACAAATCCTCAACCAGTTTGACGTAGATTATGATATGTTCAAAAACGAACTTGGTTATGTAAAGACGGATCCGAAAGCGGAATTTCAGGATGATGAGGGCGAAGAATTTGATGAAGAGAGAAAATCATATTCGCAGCAGCGTACTTCAAAAGGAGCGGCAGCACAGGCAAAATCAAAAACACCAGTACTCGATAATTTCGGAAGGGATATTACAAGGCTCGCTGAGTTAGGCACCCTGGATCCAATTGTAGGCCGCGAGACAGAGATAGAAAGAGTTTCTCAAATATTAAGCCGTCGTAAAAAGAATAACCCGATTTTGATTGGCGAGCCCGGTGTTGGTAAAACCGCGATTGTTGAGGGTTTAGCCTTACGCATCATTCAAAGAAAAGTGAGCAGGGTTTTGTTTGATAAAAGAGTAGTATCTCTCGATCTTGCGGCATTGGTTGCTGGTACCAAGTATCGCGGACAGTTTGAAGAAAGAATGAAAGCGATAATGAATGAGCTTGAAAAAAACCGGGACGTTATTTTATTTATTGATGAGATTCACACAATCGTAGGTGCTGGTGGCGCAAGCGGTTCACTTGATGCATCCAACATTTTTAAACCCGCATTAGCCCGCGGCGAGTTGCAATGTATTGGCGCAAGCACGTTAGACGAGTACAGGATGTATATAGAAAAAGATGGAGCGCTGGATCGCCGTTTCCAAAAGGTAATGGTTGAGCAGCCAAGTGTGGAAGAAACAATAGAAATTCTCACAAATATAAAAAGCAAATATGAGGATTACCACAACGTTACTTATAATGACGAAGCAATTGATGCCTGTGTCAAATTGAGTGATAGATATATGACAGATAGGTTACTGCCTGATAAAGCAATTGATGTGCTGGATGAAGTAGGAGCAAGAGTGCATCTTAAAAACATTAATGTTCCACAGGAAGTTGTTGACCTTGAGAAAAAGATAGACGATATTAAACATGAAAAAAATAAGGTTGTAAAAAGCCAGCGTTTTGAAGAAGCTGCATCATTGCGGGATACAGAAAAAAGATTGCAGGAAGATCTTGAAAAAGCCAAAGCAGACTGGGAAGAAGAAAGTAAAAACAGGCGTTATCCAATTGATGAAGAAGCTATAGCTGAAGTCGTAAGTATGATGACGGGGATTCCCGTCAAAAGAATGGTACAGGCGGAAACTGAAAAACTTCGGAGGATGGCTTTAGACCTTACAGGAGCTGTTGTTGGGCAGGATGAAGCGATTCAAAAAGTAGTAAAGGCAATTCAAAGAAACAGAGTTGGGTTAAAAGACCCTAAAAAGCCAATAGGAACATTCATTTTCCTCGGTCCCACGGGTGTAGGTAAAACTGAATTAGCAAGAGCCTTGGCCAGATATATGTTCGATAGTGATGATGCTCTTATAAGAATAGATATGAGTGAGTACATGGAAAAATTTACAGTATCGAGATTAATTGGTGCTCCTCCGGGCTATGTTGGATACGAAGAAGGCGGTCAGCTAACGGAGAAGGTTAGGCGTAAACCATATTCAGTTATCCTTTTGGATGAGATAGAAAAAGCCCATCCTGACATTTATAATATTCTTCTCCAGGTGCTCGACGATGGACAGCTTACTGATGGCCTTGGGAGAAAAATAGATTTTAAGAATACAATGATCATCATGACTTCTAATATTGGCGCAAGGCAACTAAAAGATTTTGGAGATGGCGTTGGTTTTAGTACTGCATCAAGGGTAACCAATGCAGAAGAGAATACCAAGGCAGTAATAGAAAAAGCCTTAAAGCGTACTTTCAGCCCTGAATTTTTAAACAGGATTGATGATGTTGTAATATTTAACAATTTAACTGAAGATGATATCTTCTCCATTATTGATATTTTAATGAAAGGTGTTACCAAAAGATTGTATAATCTTGGCCTTACTTTAGAACTTAGTGAAGAAGCCAAAAAGTTCATTTCAGATAAAGGGTTCGACGCTCAATTTGGAGCAAGGCCTTTGCATAGGGCAATTCAGAAATATCTGGAAGATCCTTTAGCAGAAGAAATACTAAACCTGAATATTAAGAATGGGGATGTTTTAATTGCTGAGCTTGATAAAGAAAATTCAAAAATAACTTTTGAGGTTAAGGGAGGAGTAAAGAAAGAAGAAACTTCCGAGGCGTAAGAATTGTCGGGTAAAAAATCTTATAGAATGCCATCGTTACGATGGCATTTTTTTATAACTCAAATTTTTTTCTTTTTCATTTTTGAACCATTTTTGTGTGTATGGCAGAAAAATTAATTATTACAATTGATGGGTGGTCCTCTTGTGGTAAAAGCACTTTAGCGAAACAACTGGCTAACAAATTGGGCTATTTGTATATTGATAGTGGCGCAATGTACCGCGCAATAACTCTTTATTTTTTGCGCAACAATATTAACCGGTCAAATGATAAAGAAATAAGAGAAGCTTTAAAAAATATAAACCTTGAATTTATTCATAATGGTCAATCCGGCCAGTCGGAAATATATTTGAATGGAGAAAATGTTGAGTACATAATACGCGATCTTATTATAGCAGAAAAAGTAAGTGAGGTCGCTGCGTTGAAAGATGTAAGAAAATTTGCGGTTAGCGTTCAACAGAAAACTGGTATTGATAAAGGGATCGTTATGGATGGAAGGGATATTGGCACAACCGTTTTCCCGAATGCAGAAATTAAAATATTTATGATAGCGGATGAAGCCGTAAGAGTAGAACGCCGGTTTGCAGAAATGTTTGAGAAAAACCCAAATATTACCCTGGAGGAAATTAAGAATAACATTGCAATGCGCGACTACATTGATTCTCATAGAGAAGTAAGCCCGTTACGAAAAGCCGCAAATGCTATTGAACTTGATAATACCCATCTCACAGAAAAAGAGCAACTTGACTTTGCCTTAAAACTCGTAAAGAAACGAATGAAGATTGAATAGCCAATTTTTTAATTAAACTCCTGCAAAATTTCCTTAAGAGGCCTTGTGTTTTTATAAAAAGATGCGATCTTATTGATTACATTTTCAACCAAAGCATCAGGGCAACTGGCGCCGCTTGTTAAGAGTATTTTTACCGGTTTTTTTTCAGGAAGAAAAGAAAGCGTAGTTACTTCCCTTTTTTTATGAAGGTTAAAATGCCGTATTTCTTTAGAAGAAATAATGTCTTCTTCCGAATGAATAAAATAAGTATGGATTTTCTCTTCACACAGTGCAACAAGATGGGATGTGTTGGAGCTATTATACCCTCCTACAACAATTGCCAGGTCAGCTTTTGTTTCAAGCAGTCCATACACAGCGCTTTGATTTTCGTAAGTTGCGTAGCAAAGCGTATCTCGTGTATCCGCAAATCTTTCAGAAATATTTTCTTCTGTAAGTTTATATTTTTCCATCATTACATTTTTAAAGTAATCGGCGATGGCTTGTGAGTCACTCGCAAGCATGGTAGTTTGATTAACGACACCAATTCTTTCAAGGTCATTTTCAATAGTAAAATTTTCGGAAAACTGACCGGCAAATTCATTGTAAAAATTTGCTAAATGTTTTTCTCCTTTAATATATTTTGCAAGCTCAATAGCTTCACTCATATCTTCTACAACAACTGTTGGCGTATTTGCAGCACTATGGCTGAAGGTTGCTCTTGTTTCCTCATGCTTCGGTTTCCCGTGCACTACTATCGAATAGTTATTTTTTGCGATTGATGCGGCACGGTTCCAGACTTTTTCTACAAAAGGGCAGGTAGTATTATATTGTTGTATTTCAATTCCACGGTTTTTTAATTCTTCTTCTATACTCAGGGTTGTTCCAAAGGCAGGAACTATAACTATGTCGTTATGTGAGAGTTTTTCAAATGGTATTATTATATTGCCTTTTGTATCCATCAAAAACGTTACACCTTTTTTCTTCAGGTCTTCATTTACCTGCGGATTATGGATCATCTCACTTAATAAATAAATTTTTTTGCCGGGATTTTCTTCTACCGTTCTAAAGGCAATTTCGATTGCATTTTCAACACCATAGCAAAAGCCGAAGTGACGTGAAAGATAAATGTGCACATCACCAAAATCTATAAAGCTTGGTGTAAAATCTTTTTTTAGCTTATCGTTTTCTTTGCGTTTATTTTTAATCGCGGAAATTAGTGTGCTGCGGTATATTAATGGAACATTAAAATTTTTCATGTTTCTAAGCCGCCAAAGTTACAAAGACCCGTTCATCGTTCAAGCCAACAAAAGACTATTTATAACTATTTTTAAATTTTAATTAATTCAATTATGCCAGATAAACACAAAGGATTTTCTCATCCAAAATGGAGCTATTCATCAAATATCTATGAAGTAAACCTAAGGCAATACACGCAGGAAGGAAGTTTTGAAGCTTTTGGGAAACACCTTCCGAGGCTGAAAGATATGGGTGTACATATTTTGTGGCTTATGCCCATAACACCTATTAGTGAGACTGATAGGCTTGGTTCTCTCGGTAGTTATTATGCCGCCAAAAATTATACAGAAACAAACCCTGAATTCGGGACAATAAAAGATTTAAGAAAGCTGGTTGAAGAGGCACACGAACTTGGTTTCAAAGTAATTATTGATTGGGTTGCCAATCATACCGGCAATGATCATCATTGGATAAATGACCATCCGGATTACTATACCTATAATGAAAAAAACGAATTAATTCATCCTCATGGCTGGACAGATGTAACTGAACTCAATTATAAAAATTATAAGATGCGTGATGATATGATCAGTGCAATGAAATTCTGGATTAAAGAATGTGATATTGATGGCTTCCGGTGTGATATGGCGCACCTGGTTCCGTTGGATTTTTGGGAAGCAGCCAAAAAAAAATTGTCTAAAACAAAAAATAACTTATTCTGGCTCGGGGAATGTGAAGTGCCGGAATACCATTCAGTTTTTGATGCTACTTATACCTGGAGATGGATGCATGCTTCCGAAGAATTTTATCATGGCAGAATGAACCTCCAAAGCCTTCTTACAGTTTTATATAAATCTGTTACAGAATTTCCATGCAACGCATTCAGAGTTTATTTCACAAGCAATCATGATGAGAATAGCTGGAATGGAACCCAATTCGAAAAATATGGAGATGCTGCAAAGCTTATGGCAGTATTCACTTGTACATGGAATGGCATGCCAATGATCTACAGCGGGCAGGAATTGCCCATTAGAAAAAGACTGAAATTTTTTGATAAAGACCCGATTGAGTGGGATGGGAATTTTGAGCTTCACGACTTTTATAAAACATTGCTTCTGCTTCATTGCTCTAATAATGCATTGCGGGCAGGAGACCCGGATGTTCTCACCAAAATTGTATCTCACCCAGATGACCACGAAATATTTTCTTACCTAAGAAAGAATGATCCACACCAGGTATTGGTAATTTTAAATTGCTCGACCGAGGCTAAAAATTTCGAAGTGAAAGGCGTGCATGGTGTTTTCAGAAACGTATTTGGAGGCGATGATATTAATTTTGATAATCAAAAACATGTCGATTTGCAGAGATGGGGTTATTTAGTTTTTGAGAAGGTTACAATGCTTTCGGAATAGGTAACGAATAAAAAAGCCACGATAAAACCGTGGCTCTTTTAATTATCTAAAAAAATTTATTCTCCCGAATCATCCAGTACAAGAGGATAATCATAAGGTTCATTGTAGCCCGGATAGAATCCTGATATAGTAATTTGTTTTGAAGATCCAATGATAGCCTTAAGCTCGTCCACGGACTTTACATCTTTGCCATCTGCTTTTGTGATAATAAAACCATCCCTCATTCTTGTCTGGTCATTTATAGCCCCTTCGTTTATCTTCTTTACGATAATACCGCCGCTTAATCCATATTCCTTGGCTTTTTTTGCATCAAGTGTTATAAGGTCAGCCCCAAGTTTGTCAAGCATAACATCGGCTTTCACGATATCGTAATTTCCTGAATTATTCTTTAAAGTAACGGCGTATGTACTGGGTGTGCCATTTCTATCTACAGTTACATTTACCTTATCACCGGGCTTATAATTGCTCAGTTGTTCCTGTAGCTCAGATCCGGAATTAATAGATACCCCGTTTACTTTCCTGATAATATCTCCTTTTTTAATTCCAGCTTCGAGTGCTGCACCTGTTTTAGTAAGATCAGTTATGAAAATGCCATCTGCATTTGCAGGAATATTTTCTTTTTGCTTCTCCTGGTCGGTTAATAATCCGGCATCAATAAACATAGCTCCCAGGAAACCCCTTTGAACACTGCCAAATTTAATAAGGTCATTAATTACTTTTTTTACAATGTTAACCGGTATTGCATAAGAGTATCCATTATAATAACCGGTTGGCGATGCAATCGCCGAATTAATTCCTATAAGCTGGCCATTTGTATTTATTAAAGCGCCTCCACTGTTTCCCATATTTACAGCAGCGTCAGTTTGTAAAAAAGATTCGACTGCCATAGATTTACCGCCGGTCTTATCCCTGTTTAATCCTAATGATCTTGATTTTGCGCTGATAATACCCGCTGTCACGGTAGCATCAAGAGTAAGCGGATAACCAAGTGCCAGAACCCACTGGCCAATCTTTACATCGTCAGAATTTCCATAAATAATAAAAGGTAAATTCTTAGCATCAACTTTTACAACGGCAAGATCGTAAGAGGGATCAGAGCCTACAACTTTAGCAGTATATGTTTTTCTATTACTTAATGTAACGTTCACTTCATCAGCGCCTGCTACCACATGGTTATTGGTAACTATATACCCATCGTCACTTATAATTACCCCGGATCCGGAAGCCATTGATGGCATCATTCTTTGGCGACCATTCCCCTGGCCAAAGAATTGATTGAAAAGGTCATCATCTCCAAAAAGATCAGAGAATGGATTTTTTTGATTAGGCAAATTATTGTTAACCTGTCTTGGATTTGTTTTTGTTTTAATATGAACAACTGTTGGTATGGCAGCTTCGGCGGCTTGCGTAAAATCTGCTGGGCCTGGTGTAGGATTTCCTTTCTCATCATAAAATCCGGCATACTTATAATTGGCAGGAATATTTAATGACTGAAAATTTGGATTGTTGCCATTGTGCTCATATTTATTGTAACCAAAAATTACAGCCATCGTGGTAAGTGTGCTTATAAGCACAGTAAAAAAAATGTTCTTTGTTTTCATTTATGGAAATTTTAGTTGTAAGTATTTCATTTAAGCTTTGCATCAAATCTTATGCTAAGAATATAAAATTAAACAATCATTTTTAGTATCTAAGAACCACTCATTTACGTTTAACAATTAATTAGTAAGGACTTCGTACATCAGTTTTCGCTTGCTTTTCAATGATTGTATTAGCATAATTAATCTGTCATTTTAGATACGGAAATTAAAATAACTAAGTTCTCATAAGCCTAACAAAAACTGCATCGTATCAATGCCATCTGCATAATCCTTTAGCTTTGGCTCCTGTGCTTCTCCAAATGCTATTTCTCCATCTCCACAAATACACTGAACATCTTTATTGTTTCTCAAATACTCTGATACAATATTTATGTCATCATAAAAAGAATAATGCAATTGGCTCACCGGTGAGAAAATATTTTCACTTTCAAAAAGTATAACGCTTTCGTTTGCCATATATTTCTTGTTATTCATAATAAGCAATGCAAGGCTGTAATCATAATTGTTCCTGTATTTTGTATGATTGGCAAAGTAGCTGTATTTTTTAAATGAATTAAGAAGGCTGGGGAAATCATAATCCTTCGGGACATAAATGCTTGTAATATTTCTGCAGCCCAATCCGAAATAGGTATGTATATCATCTGCCAGTAGTTCCAATTCATTTTCTGTTTCCTTTCCTTTTAAGATGCCTGTTGAGGTTTTGTTATGCCTGATTATAGAAGGGTATTTTCCAAAGTAATAATTAAAATATCTTGCTGAATTATTGCTGCCTGTGGCGATAAATGCATCGCACTCTTTAAGCACATCTGCAAATTCTACTACTTCGGAAATTTCAGGATTCCATTGAGAAAGTTTATTTAAAATATATGGAAGCAACAAGTCATCTTTTTCCGAAAGTTTTATTTTTTGTTTATGCCCGCTTATGAATGTGCACAAAAAATCATGAAACCCAACCAGGGGGATATTCCCTGCCATAACAATTCCAATATTCTTTGCTGAAATATTATTATCAAGATGATAAACCTGTATCCATTCTTCGAGCTTATTCCTGTCAAGAAATTGTTCTGAAATATTTTTTAAAGCAAGGTCCACGAATTGCTGTGTGAACCATTTATTTTTTTCAAATGCTTTTTGTTTTATGGATTTTAATTGAGGCCCGTCGGCAATTAAATATTTTCCGAGCTTTACCATTATATCAATTCTTTCCTCTAAATTCATTTGCTAAATAATTATCTGTTATATATTTGTAAGAAATAAAAGCAGTCAAAATTCGTAAATAATCTTCAGGCTTTAAGAAAGCCTTAAACAAAAGAAAAATGGCAATAATAATAACTGATGAATGTATAAATTGCGGGGCCTGTGAACCTGAATGCCCTAATAATGCTATTTACGAGGGTGGCGTAGAATGGGCGTTCAGTGATGGAACTACGGTAAAAGGTGATGTAACATTACTGGACGGGGGTACGATGGATGCCAACCAAAGAAATGCTCCTATCTCAACAGATATCTATTATATAGTTCCCAACAAATGTACTGAGTGCCAGGGTTTTCATGAGGAGCCGCAATGCGCAGCCGTATGCCCTGTAGATTGCTGCGTGCCAGATGAGATGTACAGGGAAACAGTTGAGCAATTGCTTGCGAAAAAAGAAAAAATGCATTTATAATATTGAGGGTTTCGGGCCTGTCAGGCAGGTGATATTTCCTGCTTTTGGGCGAGGGTATTGTAAAATACTTTCGCCTTTTTTTCTAAAATAAAACTGATCGATGGCAGTTAATAAAAACTTTTTAGTTTTCCCTGTATTATTATTTTCCTTATTTTTTATGATTTCCTGCAAAGCCAAACCCACCCCGGTAAAAGAAATTACCGTTGATCCGATGGTAGACGCAGATATTGCATTTTCTGATATGAGTAAAGAAAAGGGCATGAAAAATGCATTTATAGAATATATAGATAATGAAGGTCTTTTATTAAGGCCAGATCATTTGCCGATAAAGGGTGCTGATGCAATTGATTTTTTAAGCCAGGTTGATGATACCACTTACTCATTAAACTGGGTTCCTGAAGGAGCGCAAATAGCTGCCAGCGGTGACATGGGATTTACTTACGGAATTTATACATTGGAAGGGGAGGATACAGTTTTCAAAGGGACATATGTAAATATTTGGAAGAAACAGGCTGATGGGAAATGGAAATTTGTGATGAATAGCGTCAACCAGGGAATAAGCCCTTTAAAATGAAATAAACTATATTATATTTTAAAAATGAAATTTTTTATAAGTAAATGAAACCTACGATTGCTTTTGTTACTGGCGGTTTTTCAGGTGAAGCGGCTATTTCTTATCAATCTGCAATAATCATTGAAAAAAATATCGATAAAGAAAGATTTAATTTTTATAGAATTGACATTACAATCAAAGGGTGGTTTTATGAATTACCACACGGCGACCAGATTGAAGTTAATAAAAATGATTTTTCACTCTTAATTGATGAGGAAACAATAACCTTTGATGCCGTTCTTATAGGCATACATGGCACACCGGGCGAAGATGGGAAATTGCAGGGATATTTTGACATGATGCATATTCCTTACACCACCTGTGATTGCGCTACTTCAGCTCTTACATTTAATAAAAGATATACAGTTGCTGTAGCGGCATTTAGTGGGCTCACAGTTGCCCGGTCCATTCTTTTATTTCGAAATACTTTTGAAAGCCCTGATGAATTAATAAAGAATTTGCAGTTCCCTGTTTTCATTAAGCCTAATAATGGTGGATCAAGTATCGGTATGTCAAAAGTAAATTCAGCCTCAGAAGAATTGGGGGCAGCAATTGAAAAAGCTTTTAAGGAAGATGACCAGGTTCTTGTGGAAGAATTTATAAAAGGAAGGGAACTAACCATTGGTGTTTTTAAATCCAAAGGAGAAGTTATTGCTTTACCCATAACTGAAATAATTACTAAAAATGAATTCTTTGATTATGAAGCAAAATATCTTGGTGCCAGCGATGAAATAACCCCTGCAAATATTGATGAAGCTATCGCGGAAAAAATAAGAAGGGATGCAAAAAAAGCATATCGTATTTTTAACTGTAATGGTATTGTACGTGTGGATTTTATTTATAATGAAGAAGATGGAAAGCCTTATATGCTGGAGATTAATACCGTTCCCGGCCAGAGTGAAGCGAGTCTTGTGCCGCAACAGGTAAGAGCCATGGGCTGGAGTATGAAGGAATTTTATACAGCATTGCTGGAAGAATGCTTGCATAACTAAATCGTATTATATTGCATCAGGCTTACTATTTTATAATCTATATATTTTATTGTGTTTAAATTTATTGCCAGGCAACCATTTTGGGTCAACTTTCTTGCTGCGATTGTAGTATTATTTCTTATAGGATTTTTGATTCTGCAATCTCTTAGCTGGTTTACAAATCATGGGAGTTATCTTAAAGTGCCATCTGTTACAGGGAAAAAAGTTGATGAGGCTATCAGGTTTCTTGAAAAAGAAGGATTTGAGGTTATAGTAACTGATTCTGCATTTAACGACAGTGTTCCGCTAAATACTGTAAAAAAACAAATACCTGATGCCGGGGCTACTGTGAAGGTAAACAGGACCGTTTTTCTAAACATCAATCCTTCATCACTGCCATTGGTTATAATGCCCCGGCTCGAGGGGCTTAGTTATAGGTTTGCTTTGGAAAAACTTGAGAAAAATCATTTAAAATTAGGCGATACCACTTATAAGGCAGACTTTATGAAAGGTTCAATTCTTGAACAAGATTACAATGGAAACAAAATATTGCCGGGGACTAAATTGCGTTGGGGCTCGTCAGTGAGCCTTGTTATTGGCGGGGGACTAGTAGAACAACAAATTCGTGTTCCGGATCTATTAGGGCTTACTGTATCAGAAGCGAGAACAGAACTGCAGGCCAAGGGTCTACTGCTCGCAGCCATACTTACTACAGGCCCCGTAACAGATACGCTGAATGCTTATATAGTTAAACAAAATCCCGATGCAGTGAATGAAGATCAGGCGCCCACATATATTCGTCCCGGGCAAACCATGGACATTTGGGTATCCATTGACCCTCCTGAGACGGATAGTTTAAAGAAAGAAAATCAATTGCAAATACCATGACAAATATTACTCCTGAAGAAATTAAAAAAAGGCTTGATGCCGGGGAAAAACTTACTCTTATTGATGTAAGAGAACCTCATGAAAATGCAGAATTCAACATTGGAGGTAAATTAATTCCGGTGGGCAATATTCAATCCATGCAAATTGACGACATAGAAAATCTTCGCAATGAAGAAGTGATTTTGTATTGCCGTAGTGGAAATCGTAGTGGTATAGCTGCTATGGTGCTTGATCAGCTTGGTTTTACAAACACGAAAAATTTAACCGGCGGCATGCTTGCGTGGGGAGAAAAATTTAAGGAATGAGAATGCCCTTTTATGATATTCGATTATCGCTCAATAATATTGTACTTGAGTTTCTAAGAAAAAATAAAGCGGACAGGAATGCCCGCTCGGAATGTGCTAAAACTAAAAAGCACATGAGAATACCCTAAAATTATAAGTACATTCCAAGCCACGCAAATCTCAATTACCAAGGCATGAATTATAAGTCTCTACCTATGAATAATTATGTGCGAGGTATTTTGCAGGGCTTTTAGAAAGAAGTAAATCTTATCAAAGCCCTAAAGTTTTATATTAACAGCTGCCAGGAAATTTATTCCTGCCATCGGGAAATAATAATTTTCAACAACCAGTTTTCCTGCCGAAAAATAATTGTATGTATAACCATTCGATTCATACATTTTATCGAATACATTATTTACCTGTAGTATAAAATTTACTTCCTTAAAAAACTTCCTATGAAGTGTATATGCCAACCTGATATCTTCAACAAAGTATGGGTCAATAATTCTTTTAAAATTTGATGTGTTATCAAGAAACTGGCGGCTTACATATTTTGATTGAAAACTTATTTCACCATTTTGAATTGGAATAAAATTAAGTGCTGCAAAGCCAACCACATCGGGTGAATATGAAATATTAGTATTACTATATTCATTGATCAACTGCCCGCCATTATCATAATCATCTACATACTCTGAGAATTTTTTTATTTTATTTTTGCTAAAAGAAATGTTTCCGGAAGCATTTACCCAATTGGCGAAATTTATTGCCGCCTGGAGTTCTGCACCCATGCGAAAACTCTTTGGTGTATTAGTTCTTGTATATGCGCCTACGTCATTAATTTTTCCTGTATTTACAAGTTGATCTTTATAACTCATATAATATAGAGTTGCACCATAGGAAAATGCCTGCCCGGTTTTTTCTGCTCCCAATTCCAGGTCGTTAAGTATTTCTCGTTTTGGTTGTTGGTTTACCCCCGCTTCAAAATCATTTCGGTTTGGTTCTTTCGAAGCGATTGAATATGACACATAAGCCTGGAAATTATTTTTGTTGTACGTAATACCGAGCTTTGGATTAAAGAAAGAGTAATCTTTTTTAATATCTATTTCGGGATGATCTTCAAATCCTGAAATATGGTAATTTATAAAACGCCCCTGCACATCAACAAAACCTGAAAACCCACGTCCCAGCGTTTGTAAAATTTTTCCATAAAAATTTGCATCCGTTTTATTGGCTGGCAAATCAACATACCTGTGATTCCCAACTGATCCATATTGTGACCATGTAACAATATTATAGTGCCTGCCATCATACTTGCTAAGGCCGCCTCCAAATGTAAGATGTGTTTTATTTTTATTATACTGAATTGAAAAAATGGATCCATAAAAATAATTGTCAAGCCAGAGTTGTCGCACAAGATCTGTAGATGTTATTGTATCTGTGCCATTAATATAGCCTGGCAAGCCGTAGTCGCTGAAAAGCTGATCAGCCCTGTATTCTTCATAATACCCTTTTCCCCTTGAAAGAAAAACAGCCATATTAAATTTAATGATGTCATTGATCTTTCTATTATAAAAAAGCTGGTAATGGGTTTGGGTATAATTATCCGTTTCATTTTTATATGGTGACCCGGGTTTCTCAGTGCCGGCAGGGTTATATGAGCGGTTGGTATCAAGATAACTTTCAGGAATACCATACCATGACTGGTAGGTCTTTTCTTTACCGCTTAAAATATTAAATCTTAAAGAACTGCTATTATTTATATAAGCAGTGCTTACATAAAATGACTGAAGATTTGATTTCGCCCTGTCTATATATCCATCACTGCTTATGCCCGAAACACGTGCGTCAACAGTGAAATGATCTCCTAATAATCCTGTGCCCAGTTTAATAGTATTCTTGAAAGTATTGAAAGAGCCAATGCCGTTATTAAGCTCAGCATATCTTTCTTTATTTACCGTATTTGTCGAAAGGTTTATAGTTGCTCCAAACGCACCAGCACCATTTGATGAAGTACCCACACCACGCTGAACCTGTATTGAGTTTAATGAAGAAGCAACATCAGGCAAATCAACAAAAAAAGTTCCCTGGCTTTCTGCATCATTGTAAGGTATCCCGTTCAATGTTACATTTATTCTTGAAGCATCAGAACCCCGGATGCGTATTCCTGTATAGCCAATCCCATTACCGGCATCAGAGTTTACAACTACTGCAGGCACCTGGTTTAAAATAAACGGCAGGTCTTGCCCGAGGTTCGCTTTTTCAATTTGCACACTGGTAATATTTGTTTTAGAAAAGGGCGCCTTAGCATCTGCTCTCAATGAAACTATCTCAATGCTTTCAAGCATCAACGTATCAGTAAGCTTATGGTTTGCTGTATCCTGTGCGTAATTAATAAAGCACGCAGAAATAAAAATTGTAATACAAATAATTTTTTTCATGTGTATATATTGTTGACCATACAATGCATGAAAAAAAGAGGTGTGAATTTGTTTGACCTCCCTTCGCAGGCATTATCCTGATCAGGTATGCGGGTATTATCTCAGCAATCCGCCAAAAGGAGGATGCACCCCGGTAACAATTAAATTGTGAGCAAATATATGAATAAAGCCATTTCTTCAATAAAACCTGTAACTTTTATTATTGTTATCCGTTACAAAAAAAAACTTTTATGAAATTTCTTCTGGTTCTGTTATCTACAGCTTTCTGTTTTACCACATTTGCACAGCAAAATATAATTAACGATGCCAACGCAGAAGTAAGAAATGTTACTTCGTTTTCCGGGATAAAAGTATCCGGGGGCATTGATGTTTGGTTATCACAGGGAAATGACTATGCGCTTGCTGTAAGCGCTATTGATGAAAAATACCGGGATAATATTAAAACAGAAATAAAAAATGGTGTTTTGGCAATATGGTATGAATCAGATAATTTAAAATGGAATAGGGGAGATAAAAAATTACGTGCCTATATTTCTTTTAAATCAATTGAACGCCTTGAAGCTTCAGGCGCTTGCGATCTTAAAATTAATGAAACTCTTAATTCAGAAAGTTTGGTGTTAAGGCTTTCGGGAGCATGTGATATAAATGGAGCCGTGAAAGTAAGTAACATGACTATGGATTTAAGCGGCGCATCAACGGTTAAAATAACCGGACACGTGGATAATTTAAAGTTGGAAAGCAGCGGCGCAAGCGATGTAAAAAATTATGACCTTGTTGTGGAAAATTGCATAGCAAGAATTTCCGGTGCATCTGATGTAAAAATTACCATAAACAATTCAATCTCTGCAAGTGCAAGTGGAGCAAGTTCATTAAATTATAAAGGTAATCCTGAAAAGAAAGAGGTGGCAACAAGTGGGGCAAGCTCAATTTCTCAAAGGAATAATTGATAGGCAATTTCTCCAGGTAACGCTAACGGCGAGATTTGAGATACGATAATCCTGAAAAGGTGAAACGCCAGGATCGAAACTTTTTTCAATTTTCAATTTGACGTCTCAGCCGCTGGTAATTGTTTTTGACCCGTAAGGCAGTTTAACGAAACTTCAAATGATAAGGGTAAACTGCATCACCAGTTATGACTGCACTTATCTAAAAGAGAACAGCTAAATGACTTATTGAACGATTTCATGCATTTCTATCTTAATTTATATCTTAAGAACTCGTTCACTATTTAATCAGTCATTTTTAGAAAATATTTTCTATTTTAAAATATCAATTTTTACCATTTCAGCTGCTAAATTTCACGCTACACTTACCATTATTCATACTTCAGTAAGAGATTAATATTCTTGCTTCCGGAAACACTGTTTTAACTTTTGAATTTGGGAATGTCCGTGTAAACTCTTTGGAGTCTTAGAAGAACTATCAAAATAACGGTAGTGTAAAATTTTGACAGCATTTATTTATTATGACTGGTTCAACATTCACGGATTATTCAAAGTTCAAAAGCAGCGTAATCGTGAGTTTACACATCCTTTTCTATGGAACATATTTAATTATAGAAAATACATGTTTTTAATTTTTAACCATTCATAATTAAATGCTGCCACGAAAACTAATTTGCTATTTGTTAACAGGGTATCAAAATAGATTTGATATAGATTTTTTATTCTATTAAAAACCAATTACTTCTTCATAAAAAATCTTTAACCTCTTGCTGCTATGATTAAGGATAAATTTTTACGATTTTTCTTTATTCCATTTCTCGGGATAGTAATTCCTTTTTCATCTGGAATTATTACCTATTCATTCTACTCTATATTCGAGCTGATAATTATTCACTTGTACTTTATTTTGCTCTCCTTTTGTATATGGTCAGGGGCAACCTGGATTCATAAAAAGATCCGGTTTATTTTTAAGAATTTTAGAAATCCAATCATTAAAGTTTTTTCCGTTTCACTTATCAGTGGCCTTTTTGGAGCTTCCATCTCGGGCATTTTCGCTATTGCCTGGTATAAAATGTCAGGGGAAATTTTTAGCTGGCCTCCCGTGTTTAAGTGTATCGCTTTTTCATCTCTTGCTGTAGTGTTACTTACTTTAATTTATGAGATATTATTTCTGGGCAATCAGCGTAATCTTTATACAAAGATCGTAGACCAGCTTGATTGGGAAAGGTCAAAGGCGGAGATGGCTGTTTTAAAAAATGAGCTTGAGCCGCATTTTATTTTTAATTCGCTCAATACACTTTCGTGGCTCATTTTAAATAATCCTGAAACGGCTCACCAATTCAACAGCAAACTGGCATCGGTATATAAATATTTTCTTATTAATAAAGACAGGGAGCTTATAACGCTGCAGGGCGAGCTGGAGTTTATTGAAAACTATTTCTTTGTGCTGCAGGTGCGCCACGATAATAAGCTTCATTTAACAACAGAGCTCAACAATCACCATGAAGGAACCATAATGATATTGCCTTACGCCTTACAGGTATTGGTTGAAAATGCTATAAAACATAATGAATTTACAGATGCGGACCCTTTAAACATCCGTGTTGTGCTTAACGGGGAATACATCCAGATAAAGAATAATAAAAAACCGAAGCCTTACCTGGTAAGCTCCACGGGCATAGGATTGCGCAATCTTAGCTCGCGGTACAAATTAGTATGTAATAAAAATATACTTATAGAAACAACTGAGAAGGAATTCACAGTGAAATTACCCTTAATCAAATCAAACTTATAACGATGCTTAATGCTATAATAATTGAAGATGAAAAACCGGCCATGGAAGTGCTTGCAAAACTTCTTGGGGAAGTATCAAGCGTAAATATTATAGCCAGGCTCCACTCTGTAAATGAAAGCATAGAATTCATCACGGCCCATCCCAAGGCTGATATTATTTTTAGCGATGTGCAGTTATCAGACGGCTTGTCGTTTGAGATTTTCAAACAGACAGGAGCACAGATACCCGTAATATTTACGACTGGCTACGATGAATTTATGATGATGGCATTTGAGAATAATGGCATTGATTATTTACTAAAACCAATAAGCATATCCGATCTTGATAAAGCGCTGTTGAAGTACAGAAATCTTCAAACCCATTTTTCAAACCCGGGTATAAATGCGCCGATAGAGAACCTTGTAAAATTTATCAGCAGCAGGAAAAAGACAAGGTTACTTGTAAAAAAGGGAATAGAAAACATTGCGCTGAGGCTTGAAGACATTACGTTATTTTACACAGAAAATAAAGTAGTGTATGTGCTTGACAGTTGTTCAAAGAAATATATTTCAGATAAAACCCTTACTGAGCTGGAAGAAGAATTGGACGAGAATACTTTTTTTCGCGCCAATCGACAGTATATTATCAACATCAATTATATTAAGGGTTTTAAGCCTTTCGAGAAAGTGAAGCTTGCAGTAGATCTTAATATTCCTGAGACCAATCATTCAATTACTATAAGCCAGGAAACAGCGCCTGCTTTTAGAAAATGGATGTTTGACGCATGAGAAAACTCGCTTATCTTTCTGCCGCATACCGCCCGGTGGCCTTAATAGCTACATACAATAATCTCCAGTTTTATTCCAAACATTTTCTTTTTTTAATTCAATTTTTTTAAATAGTTAAGCCCGGCGGTGAAGTTCTTTTAAAAAGCTCCACATTTTCAGAAATAATTCACCCTGCCTTAATTATTAAAAATCATGCTTCGGTAATTATCACTTTCGTTAATGAAGCAAAACTTGAGAAATTGTTGCCCTCAACTTTATTACAATTAATTACAATTTTAAAATTAAGCCATGAAAAGATTTCTGACATTGTTTACAATGCTGATGCTCTATTCAATTATAGCATTAGCGCAAAATGGTGAAATAACAGGAAAAATAGTCGACTCTAAAGATGGCACTCCTTTACCAAAAGTTTCTATAAAAATAAAAGGTACTAATAAAGGGACAAGCACAAATGCTGATGGAACTTTTAGCGTAGAAGCGGGTAAAGCGGTTACACTGGAGATTTCAGGAGTGGGTTATCAAAGCACTACCATATTAGCTTCACCGGGCCAGGCAATAAATGTTGAACTTAACCAGGAAGTCAAAAGCCTCAATGAAGTGGTCGTTACCGCATTAGGCATCAAAAGAGAAAAGAGATCTTTAGGATACGCGACTCAGACGGTAGGAGGTGAGCAAATGAATAAATCGGGCACAGGAAATCCGCTTAGCGAATTAAGTGGAAAAGCATCTGGTGTTACAGTAATTAACAGCGCAGGAGACCCCGGAGCGGGCACTTACATTCGGCTGAGGGGCGTTACTTCTATCATAGGAAACAATCAACCTCTGATGGTGATAGATGGTGTACCGGTAGATAATACCATCAATAACTATGACCCCACCAATTCAGGTTTCCAGGCATCTGGTGCCAATGGAAATCTTACCGGCGGTTCCCAACCCTCAAACCGGGGAATTGATATTAACCCCAATGATATAGAATCAATAAACCTGTTGAAAGGACCTGCTGCAACTGCGTTATATGGTATACAGGCAACCAGCGGCGCTTTGGTTATTACAACAAAAAAAGGTTCGGTAATTGCCGGCAAAAGGGGAGCAACTGTGTCTCTCAACTCATCAGTTACATTTGATAAAGTAAGTAATTTACCTCCGCTGCAAAGTCAGTTTTCACAAGGCT
This sequence comes from Chitinophagaceae bacterium, assembly GCA_036007765.1. Classification (GTDB taxonomy): domain Bacteria; phylum Bacteroidota; class Bacteroidia; order Chitinophagales; family Chitinophagaceae; genus Ginsengibacter. Next base: position 23,064 of record DASYOM010000011.1, read on the forward strand.
CCGGTGGACGGTATCTTCCTCCGGAAAGTGGCGCTTCAATTTCATGGGGGGCAAAAATTGATACGCTTGCCTGGGATGGCGCCACTGATTATCCCTTCGATAAGCATGGCAATATTGTAGGTAAATCTGACCCATCTGCCAAAATACCCGTTACTCCTTACGACAGATATAATTTCTTCCAGACAGGATACACCTATAACAATAATGTTGCTCTATCTGGCGGCAACGAAAGAGGTACTTATAGAATGTCTATTGGGAATCTTTACCAAACAGGAATCATACCCAAAAGCAAATATGTAAAATCAACATTTAGTCTCAGCGGAACGTCAAAACTAAGTGATAAATTGAGCGCTTCGGGAAATATTACCTATACTAATTCAGCAAATGATAAAGTGCAGCAAGGCTCCAGTCTTTCCAGTATTATGCTGGGCTTGGTACGTACACCTGTAACCTTTGATAATGCTAATGGATCTTCTGATCCGGCAAACGATCGCAGCGCTTACATATTACCCGATGGAACTCAAAGAGATTATAGGGGTGGAATTGGGTACGATAACCCATACTGGAACATAAATAAAAACCCATTCCGGTCAGAGTTAGACAGGGTTTTTGGTTATGGACAAATAAACTATAATTTATTTGACTGGATCAATTTTAGCTGGCGGGTTGGCGGCGACATCTATTCTCAGGGAGATAAAAATGCTTACGATATTAATTCCAATCAATTTAGCCAGGGAGTTATTTATTTAATTGATTATTTCAACAGGCAATTTAATTCTGACTTTACCATTAACATAAAAAAATCTTTGACAAAAGATATTTCAGCATCTCTTTTGCTTGGGCATAATTATTTTACGCTTACACAAAGCAATCGCTTTTTGCAGGGAAATAGTTTTCTTGCTCCTGATTTTTATGATATATCAAATGTTGCTTCTTTTCTTTCATCAGAAACGAAATTAAGAAAGCGCACCATGGCTTATTACGCCGATTTAGATCTTAGCTACAAAAGAATGCTTTACTTGACCTTAACCGGGCGTCGGGAAGAAACATCCACATTGGCCGCAAAAAACAATACTTTCTTTTATCCCTCTGTAAATTTGGGCTGGGTGTTTACTGAACTTGAAAGTTTAAAAAATAACAACGTTCTCACTTATGGTAAATTAAGAGGATCTTTTGCTCAGGTAGGAAAAGACGGCCCGGAATATTCTTTAACTTCTCCCTTTACACCAACGGTAATTAAAGATGGGTTCACAACCGGTATCTTTTTTCCATTTCCTGGAAACCAGGGAGCATACCAGATCAGCTCTGCAATTACTACTTTGGGCAATCCAGACCTAAGACCTGAAAACACTTTCTCGTATGAAGGCGGGTTTGATATAGGCTTTTTCAATGACAGGTTAAGTTTTAATGCAACTGCTTATTATAGCAAATCAAAAGATGTAATCTTTCCAATCTCTATACCTTACTCAACTGGTTATGCCGGAAAACTATTAAATGCTGCAACTATTACTAATAAAGGAATTGAATTAACGCTAAACACAACACCGGTGAAAACACCAGCATTAAAATGGGATGTAAATTTCAACTGGTCAACTAATGCCAACAAGGTTGTTTCATTGGCTCCCGGTTTTGACAGGTTCTTTGTTGCAGGATTCGGCGGAGGTGAAGCCGAGATAGACGCCGTTGCCGGCCAGCCTTACGGTGTTATTTATGGAAACACTACACCACACGTTGTTCTAACTGATTTAAAAAGTCCTTTGTTGATTACAGATGATAAGTCAGATCCGGGATACGGCCAGCCCGTTGCTTTTGGTGCAGGACCACTAATGGTTGTTGGGAATACAAATCCAAAATGGATTGGTTCTGTTATCACCAGTTTAGATTACAAGGGATTCGCCCTGGGAGCACAACTCGATGTGCGTCATGGAGGAGATGTATATAATGGAACAAGAGGCGCTTTGATCAATAAAGGCACCGCAGCTCAAACCGCTAACCGTGGGCAACCAGTAACTTTTCCAGGTTTGCTCGGGCACCTCGATGCTAATGGAAATGTGGTTCATTTTGATACCGACGGCGTAACAGAATTGCCTGGTGCAGGTGCGCAAAATACCGTTCAAACTACCTACAGTCAATATTACTGGCAAAATATCTGGAACAGCTTTGGGGCAGGGCAGGAAATGGATGTGGAAGATGGTTCCTATACAAGGTTACGCCAGGTAAGCCTGAGTTATGAGTTGCCGGGTAACATTTTAGTTAAAACACCTTTTGCAGGATTGGCTGTAACGCTGTTTGCAAATAATGTAAAACTATGGACCAAATATGATGGAGTAGATCCTGAAACAAGCCTCGCGGGCCCTGCCAATGCTCAGGGTTTGGATTACTTTAATAATCCCGGCACTAAAAGTTATGGAATTCGCTTAAGTGTTGGTTTTTAATACACAAAAAATAATTTTATGAAACAAAATAGAATATCTTTTTTAATATGCATCAGCGTTATAGCTTTATTTGCAGGAGCTTGTAAGAAAAGTTTTTTTACTGATGTAAATATCAATCCAAATGTACCGGGGAGCGTAGCTCCAAATTTAATCTTACCAACTGCTGAAGCGGGTTTGGGTTACACACAAGGAGGTGACATTTCAAGGTATACTTCACTAATTACGCAACAGGTATTTGGAGCCAATAGCCAATCCCAGGTTTATTATTCATACGGATTAAATCCAGGCACATTTGAAAACGTATGGGCAGACCTTTATACTTCTGTTATCATTAATATAGACACCTTAAAAAATGAGGCCGATGAAAAAGGCTTTAATCAATACAGTGGTATTTCCAGAATTTTGATGGCATATACATTACAGGTAGCCGTTGACTTGTGGGGTAAAATTCCGTATTCAGATGCTGTGAAAGGAAATGCGAGTTTGCACCCTTCATACGATGATGATAAAGCTTTGTACGATACGATTGCAAGTTTGGTTAATGTGGGCATGAGTAAGTTGTCTGATCCAAAACAAGGATCATTAACACCTGCTGTCGATGATGTAATATATAATGGCGATCCTGTAAAATGGATAAAATTTGGTCATGCTATAAAAGCACGCTTGTATATTCATCAAAGTAAAGGAGACGCAGCCATGGCGCAAAAAGCATTAGATGAAGTGGCTTTGTCATTTACAGATAATTCTCAAAATGCCCAATATAGGTTTGCAGTAGCAGAAACAGCAGCAAACCCCTGGTACCAGTTCATTAGGGACAGACCAGGTGACGAATTGTTTGATAATAGTACCTTAATAATGCGATTGGAAGCCCTTAATGATCCACGACGGGATATTTTTATAGATCAAAGCGGTAGCCTCAATACCTACTATGGATCCGTAAATTCCCCGGTTGAGTTTATTACCTATGACGAATTGTTATTTATAAAAGCCGAAGCAACTTTACGCGTCAGCGGTGATTATGCAGTTGCCCAGGGATTTTATAGAATGGCCATCCAGGAAAATATGAAAAAGCTTGGAGTGGATGCGGCCGACATTGCAACTTATATAGCGGCACAGGGTACCTTACCTACATCCAGTATTGATAATGCCATAGCACAGGTAGCTAACCAGGAGTTCATTGCCTTGTACTTAAATCCCGAAGCGTGGGTAGTATGGCGTCGCACCGGTAGTCCATCGCTTTCTCCAACGGGACCTGGGGAAGTACCACGCCGTTTATTATATCCGCAAACTGAATTATCATATAACACTGCAAATACGCCTGCAGCAACTTTATATACACCAAAAATATTTTGGGATAAATAGATATTTTCAAATGGAAAATTTGACCAATCCGCCTCGCAAAATTTGCAGGCGGATTTTTATTAGTATTCTTCTTGAATGATATTAAATCGTCTTTGGGGCATTAATACATAACCAAAAATCCTGGTAAGCTAACGCTAATAATTTTTAAAACCGCTCCAAAAATAACGTTGCATATTAATGGTTAAGTGCACTGAATTCATGTTTCAGTAATTGAGCGATTATGATATGAAACATACATGATAAAATTGTTGCCTTCAAAATATATTCCTTACTAAAACTTAAAAGGCAATGAAAAGATTTACTTTATTATTAAGCTTATTGTTTATTGCGATATGTTCATTTGCACAAAGCCGAACAATAAGAGGACGTGTAGTTGATAAAGCGGGTGCTCCTACAGCAAATGTTTCAGTAACTGTAAAAGGCAATCCTCAAGGAGTTTCAACCGAGCCTGATGGAACTTTCATATTAACCGTACCCCAGGATGCTAAAACTTTAATTATTTCATCAATTGGATTTGCTGACCAGGAAGTCACTATTACTGGTAACAACCAGGAAATTGTTTTAACGCAGGTTGTAAAACAATTGGAAACAGTAGTGGTAGTCGCTTATGGTACACAGGTAAAACGAAAAGTAACAGGCGCTGTTACCACTGTAAATAGCACAGAATTAGAAAACAGGCCATTCACTTCCGTTGACCAGTTGTTACAGGGGAAAGTGCCCGGGCTTCAATCAGTATCACCTACCGGGCAGCCTGGCGGTGCACAAAAACAATTCGCATTCGGGGTGTTAGTTCTGTAACGGGTAATAATGATCCCTTATTTGTTGTTGATGGAATTCCAATTAATAGTGGTGATTTTTCAAGAAACACAAATACAACAAATGCTCTTGCAGGTATAAATCCAAACGACATTGAAAGCGTAACTGTTTTAAAGGATGCATCTGCAACCGCCATTTACGGTTCAAGGGCTGCTGCGGGCGTAATTTTAATTACGACAAAAAGGGGTAAAACCGGTAAAACAAAATTGAGAATAGATGCAGAGCAAGGTTATGCAGATGTCGCTTTTCAAAATGATTTATCAAAGCCGCTCAACAGGCAGCAGTATCTGGATTTAACAAGAGAAGGCCTGGTTAATTCAGGAAGAACTCAGGCGCAAATAGACTTAGCTTTGAATGCAGCAGGTATCAATTCTAATAATGATGTGAATTGGCGAGACGTTGTAACAAGGCATGGTGATTTTACGAACCTGAATTTTTCAGCTGCAGGAGGTGATCCGAGAACGACTTTTTACACATCGATAGGATACAATAAACAACAATCTCCGGTTATTGGCTCAGATTTTCAAAGGTATTCCGGTAGTATAAATCTAAACCATAAAGCTTCTGAAAAATTTACTATTGCGCTGAATATAATTGGATCTTATCTTGATCAAAATTCGCCTACGCAATCAGGAGCATTTCGTAACCCTGTTTTAGCCGCAGCCTTTTTGAAGCCAACTGTTAGTCCTTATGATTCAAATGGAAAGGTAAATTTTAGCCGTACATCTTTTAACCAGGTTTACAACCCGCTGGCAGTTGTACAATATGACAGGGCAATCTTCCGGAATATCAAAACTATTTCTACAATCAGCGGTATTTATAATATTCTTCCTGACCTTTATTTTACAACAAAATTTGGAATAGATTATATTAATATCCAGGAACAAAGTTATCGCAATCCTTTTTTTGGCGATGCCAGAACCACCAGCGGCTCTGTTTCAAATCTTACAAGCAGTGTGGCAAATTGGGTTTGGACAAACTTATTAGATTACCACAAGGATTTCTTGAAAAGCAAAGACCTGGGTATGGATATAAAACTTGGATACGAAGCTCAGAAATCCAAACTATATAATACATCTGCATCAGGAACCGGGGTACCATTCACGACACTTCTTAAACTTCCTGTGCCCAGTACCCCTACGCTTGCAAGTGCTGATAGAACTGATTATGCACAGGCCTCAGTGTTTTCTGTTTTACAGTTCAATTATAAATCTAAATATTCTATAAATGGTAGTTATAGAAATGACGGGTCATCCCGTTTTGGCCCCAATAACAGGTATGGGAATTTTTGGTCAGTAGGCGGGGCCTGGAATATTGATAAGGAAGAATTTATTAGCAAAGCCACTATTTTAAGTTTGCTTAAGCTAAGAGCTTCTTATGGCATAACAGGAGATAACAGGGGAGTTGCTCCTTACGATTGGAGAGCAACATACGCATTCGGCAATGATTACAATTTGCAACCGGGAAGCTTTCCTAACACAGTTGGGAATCCTGTGCTTACCTGGGAATCAAATCAACAAACTGACGTTGGGCTGGATTTTGGATTGTTTAGCAACCGCCTTACGGGAACAATTGACTGGTATCAGCGTAAAAGCAAAGATTTGCTTTTTGATGTCCCTTTATCTCTCACATCCGGTTTTACTACCATAAAAAGTAACATTGGTACCATGCAAAATAAGGGATGGGAAATTGCTTTGAATGGAACTCCTGTCAGAACAAGAAATTTTAGCTGGGATCTTGGTTTCAATATTTCATTAAATAAGAATAAGGTTACATCATTGCCCAATAACAATGCAGATATTAACGATGGAAATCAAATACACAGGGTAGGGAAAGATGTTTCCTCAATTTATACCAGGCTTTGGACAGGTGTAGATCCGGCAAACGGCGACCCCTTATGGTATACGGATGCTACGCGAAAAACAACAACAAACAACACGCCCTCTTTTAGAGATGTAATCGGGCATGCATCGCCAACAGCCTTCGGAAGCTTTAGCACGGGTTTAAATTTCAAAGGCTTAAGTGTCGATGCACAATTTAATTACCAATATGGCAACCTGGTATATGACAGCTGGGGCTTTATTCTTACAAGTGATGGATCATTCCCTACGCTCAATAAAAATCAAAAACAATTGAGAAGGTGGCAAAAGCCGGGAGACATTACAGATTTGCCAATTTATATTTATGGTAATAGCAATAACTCCACGGCAGAATCTTCACGCTGGTATTATAAAGGCGATTTTATAAGATTGAGAGATCTCACAGTTTCTTATCAGCTTCCTAAATCAATAATGGATAAAATTAAGCTCGATAACATAAATCTTTACGCGAAAGGCACAAACCTATGGACAAAAGCTTTTGACAAAAACATAACTTTTGATCCGGAGCAAGGCTTTAATGGTACCAATGATCTCCAGGTATATATTCAAAGAACATTTACCCTTGGTATAAGAATAGGTTTTTAATTTATGAATTTTAAAAATGAATAAAATGAATATAAAGTCAATCATACTAACGTTGTTTGTTTTAATAATTATCCCGTCCTGCAAAAAATCATTTCTTGATCTTGTGCCCTATGACCAGGTACCATCCAATGTAGCAATTACAGATGAATCAGAAATGCAGACAGCATTAAATGGTGCTTATGCAAGTCTACGTACTGATCACCGCAGTGATCCTAATAATGATGGGTCTAATCTCTTTGATAGGAATCTCCCGCTACTCGGCGATCTCCTGGCAGATAATGTAGCTATCGTAGTTGATAATTCCAACCGCTATACGGATCAGTTTAATTACAGTTATTTAAATACTAATGCTTATGCACTGGATACATGGACAGCAGGATATAGCACTATTTTGTCGCTGAATAACATCATCAACGCCGATATAACTTCAACTGCAACCACTTCACAACTAAAAGGAGAAGCACTCACATTAAGGGCCCTGGTTTATTTTTATTTAATAAGATTATATGCAAAACCATTTGCAGTTGATCCCAATGCAGAAGGCATTCCAATTGTTTTAACTTATGATCCTACTTTAAAACCTGCAAGGAGTAAGGTTTCTGAAGTGTATGATCAAATAAGCAAAGATCTTACTGATGCTTTTGCCATGATGAGTAATACTACAAAAAATTCATCTTATGTTACTAAATATGTAGCACGGGCCTTAGAAGCAAAAGTTGCATTAACAAAGGGTGATTGGGCCAATGCAAAAACTGCGGCATTGGATGTAATCACTAATGGTGGGTATTCACTTGCGGCGGCTGGTGACTATGTCGCATATTGGAATAATCCTACACCGGTTGATGATAAAGTAGAAACAATTTTTGAGGTTTCAAACGATGGAGTAAGTAACAATGGCAATAATAGTCTTGCTTATTTCTACGACCCGGCCGGTTATGGAGATGCTTTTGCAGTGGATGCGCTGGTCAATCTATACAGCGCTTCAGATGTAAGAAAAGACTTAATAACTCCTGGCACCAAAGGAGGGCAACCTATTAATATAGTTGAAAAATATCCTAACGCATCTAACCCAAGTGATAAAGACGATGATAAAGTTTTAAGATATTCCGATGTGCTTTTAATTTTTGCTGAAGCAAGCGCGAGAACCAGTGATGAAGTAAATGCACTACTAAAATTAAACCAGGTTGCTAAGGAAAGAGATCCATCATTTATTGGTTATGTAGCGACAGGGCAGGCTCTTATTGATGATATTATACAGGAACGCCGCAAAGAATTAGCGTTTGAGGGTGACCGTTATTGGGACCTGACAAGACTGAAACTTGATGTTATACGCGTTAACCTTAATAATAATTATCCTTCTAATACTCCTTTAACGTTACCGGTGGGTGATGATAAAAGAATATGGCCAATACCGCAGGATGAAATAGATGCTAACCCTGCTATTACCCAAAATCCGGGATATTAAAAGTTCAAGATGGTTTAATAATGATGGTAAGTTCAAAGGCGGTAAACTATTTATCGCCTTTATATTATTTCATTTAAAAAATTTTTAATGATCTTTCGCCGCGTCCCTAATGTTATTCATTGCGAAAATATTTATTGATAGTTATAAACCTTTTTATGAAAAAAACACTTTCATTACTAATGATAATTTTTTTTGCAATAAGCGATAGCCATGCGCAAAGCCACAAGATAGAATTTGCAATTGGCCCTGAATTTTCTGTGCCCACCTTTTCCGGAATCTCTTCATCAGGTATCGGTGGTGGAACTTACCTGGAATATTTTTTAAACAAAAAACTTGCAGTGACAGGCGATATAAGTGTCAATTATTTTAAGGGAAATATTTTTGATTTTTTCAAAAATGATACGATTAGCGGTTTTATCATTATGCCTGTTTTGGCAGGAGGGAAATATTTTTTTACTGATAAATTTTATGCCGCCGCATCGGCAGGGCTTATTATCGGATTACGCAATGCGGGAAATCATTTGGCGCTGTCACCGGGAGCTGGAATAATGATTCCTTTTTCAGCAACATCAGCAATAGATATTGGTGTAAAATTGATAGGTGTTCCCAGAGGTTATTCATTTTCAGAAAATAGTTTCCTTAATAAGGGAGGATATAGTTTTCTTACATTCAGGATTGCTTATGTGTTTTAAAGAACCCGGCTGAATTTAGAGTATTCGATTAAAGGCTTACAGTATTCATTTAAATGAATAAGCTTAATAGGCTTGGTTGAGCCAATTCGTTTTTCGTCATCTTAATTTTGAAAATTTATCTTTCATTCATTTGTTAGTTAAAAACTTCATTTAAATGTTCCTTAAGAAAAGCTGCAACGTTAAAATTTTTGTGCTTTTAGTATTTTTCTTAACCAGCTGTTTCAATTTATTTGCACAAAATTTTAACTTAGATTTCACTGAGGATTCAATACCTGTAATTTTTGGGCCTGGATATTTTTCCGATGGGTTTGATAATCGTGATATGGCTATTTCTCCGGGCAATGATGAATTATTTACTACGCTCCAATATGGAAATTCTTTCAGTGGTATTTTGTATTCCAAAAAAATAAATGGGCTTTGGTCTAAACCTGAAATGTCTTTTTTTTTCCGGAATGTATAATGACCTGGAACCTGCCTTTTCACCTGACGGAAAAAAATTATATTTTACTTCTAACAGGCCTTTATCCGACACCGGAAGGTTTGCGAAAGATTATGATATATGGTATATCGAAAAACATGGGAACAGTTGGGGCAGTCCACTTAATATGGGATCGATTATAAATTCAGCAAAAGATGAGTTTTATGCTTCATTAGCCAAAAATGGTAATTTATATTTTACCCGCGATAACGATACCACAGCAGATGATATTTTCTTTTCAGCTTATAAAAATGGGACTTATTCCATTCCTATTGCACTAAGTTCAAATGTCAATTCAAAAGGTCTTGATTTTAATTGTTTTGTAGATCCGGAGGAGAGATACATCATTTACTCTTCCTATAAAAGGAGTGACGATTTGGGAGGCGGGGACTTGTATATTTCAATAAACAAAAACGGTGAATGGCAGCCGGCTTTACATCCCGGCTTAGAAATAAATTCAACTTCTCTTGATTATTCACCATTTATTTCTTCTGATAAAAAATATTTTTTCTTTACGAGCCGCAGGCCCACATTTAAATTTCCATTAAGCAAACCGGCAACCCTCGACGGGATTCATAAGATTCTTCAGTCTTACGGAAATCGTAGTGAGGATATTTATATAAGGAGTACAAGAGTTTTGGATAAATATTTGAAATGAAAATTTATTTTCCATCAGCCCAAATTAAAAATTGGGGAAATACTGCACTCCATGAATTATAATCATGCTTTCCCTCTTTTACTTCTGTATAAATTATGTCTTGCGGTGGGCTTACATTTTTCTTTTTAATTAAGTCAATGAGATCTTCTGTGTCATCAATCACATCAAAAATACCATCCTTATCCCTATCGGCAGCCTCTTCATTACCGCCTGCATAAAACCAATATTTTAAATGCGGCCTTTTTCGTGATGATCTTATTTTATTAATGATCACCCTGTCTTTATCATCGGAATAGGTGGTATCAGCAGAATCTTTATCACGTAACCAGAATGAACCTGAGAATGCACCGACCTTATCAATTTTATCTGCGTGATCCCACGCAAAATCCAATGCAGAAATTCCACCCAAAGAACATCCTGCAATTGAGATGGAATTAAATTTTCTTACACCGGTCATTTTTTTAATAAATGGGAGCAATTCATTTTCAATGAACAAAGCATATTTATCCGCCGAGGCACCATTATTCATATAATCAGGATAGCCTGCAACACCATATTCTTTTTCTCTGTCAAATGCATTTATCGCTACAATAACAATTGGCTGAATTATTTTCTTTTTATAAAGACTGTCCACAATATTTTTTACCCGAAGCTTTCCGATATCCTGGCCGTCATTTAGTAACAAGAGGTTAAAAGAGCCTTTTTCTTTAGGCACCGGGGTGCTTATTACAGTCAGGTCAATATGCTTTTGAAGGTGCCGTGAATAAATGGAATCGTTAGTTTCCTTTATTTTAGAACCGCATGCTGATATTAAAATTATAAGGTAAATCAGCACGTAATTTTTGATTCTCTGGTTGATTAAAAAGTTTTGCATTTGCTAATGTATTAAAATTTGGTTTCAATTATGTAAGACACTACCTTCGCACCTCAAAATCGCGAAGTAGAGCAGCGGTAGCTCGTCGGGCTCATAACCCGAAGGTCGGAGGTTCGAACCCTCCCTTCGCAACAAAGCCTCATTAAACTGGGGTTTTTTTATTTAGTTTATTTTTTTTTAAATTATTATGTACACAGTTTACATATTATATTCTGAAAAGTTTGATAAAACATATACCGGCATGACATCTAATATGGATGAAAGATTCAAGTCACATAACGAATTAGGAACAAAGGGATGGACAAAAAACTTTCGGCCGTGGAAGATTATTTATACAGAAGGCTATAGTATGAAATCGGGCGCCCTCGGCAGAGAAAAATATTTAAAGAGCGGATAGGCAGGACATTTATAAAAATTTTATTAAAGGAAATAAATTAGGGCTTATATCCGCCGCGGCGGACGGAGGTTCGAACCCTCCCTTCGCAACGAAGCCCCACTAATTTAGGGCTTTTTTTGTTGAATGATAGTGAACCTGCCATCTTTATTCTCGCTATTTAAATGATGCTTGTTTTTTTTGTTATTCCAATTAAAAAAATCTGTTATTAGCTATTATAAGAATTTTTATTCCAAAAATACTGATGTGCTCATATATATATATTCACTCCCAGCCGTGTCTCCTTCCTGACTTTGTGCGTTGCGGGACACAGCTGCGTAGGCTCCTGACCTTTAAACAATCGACTATTTTAAGGTGAAATAAACAAATTCTCTTTTAGATTGCCCGCCGTGCCCTGCTTGACTTCAGACCCGGAGTAGAGACCTTTAGATTTGCTTTAAAGAATTACAGATTATTATTACTACTATTATTACTTTTCTTTTTTGCTACTTTTTTCTTTTACAATTCACATTAAAGTGTGGATAGTTAATTTTATGAAAACAACCTGTCAGCATAAGCGAATTATCGAGAGACAAGGTCTTCAGACCTATGCCGTGTTCTAATCTTATGCTGTTTTTTTTGAACTTAAGAATCAAATAGAAAACAGCGATTGCAGTCCCATTAGCAAGGTCTTGATCCTGTTCAAAAATCAGGTTGATTCATTCACTTTTAAAAGAACTATTGTATGAGCAAGTTATTAAAAAATTTCGTTGGTATCGACATTTCTAAAACGTGGTTTGATGCAGCTGTAATTAAAACAGATCATCCTACTCAAATTATGCATAGCCAGTTTTCACAAACTCCTGATGGATTTAAGAAAATGGTAAACTGGATGCAGCAACAAGATGTTTTATTGAATAGTGAAACATTATTTTGTATGGAGTATACCGGAATATACAACACTGGGTTGGTGAACTTCCTGGTTGAGCAAAAAGCGCAAGTGTGGGTGGAGATACCCCTGCGCATTAAAAGATCCTCCGGCTTTGAAAGAGGCAGTGATGATAAAACATCTGCTGTAAAAATAGCAGGCTATGCTTTTCGCTACCAGGATAAGATTCAGTTGTGGCGGCCTGTTGACAGCAGTATAGAGAAAATAAAAAATCTTATTGCGCAGCGGGACAGAGTCATCAATGCCATTACACAACTTACAGTTCCCGGTTAAAGAATTATCAGAATGTGGTTGTAATAATAAAGAAGTAAAGGAATTGGAAAAATTACAAAGAGCTCCATTAAAAGCATTGCAAAAAACTAAAGAAGCTATTGAACAATTGATTGTAAAAACAGCTCAGCAGGATGAAGAAGTTGCAAAAAAGATACAGCAGGTTCAATCTATTAAAGGCATAGGGCCGGTAACTGCAGTAGCTCTTCTTGCATACACAAAAGGATTTACAATCTTTGCTAATGCAAAAGAGCTGGCTTGCTATTGTGGCGTGGTACCATTTACAAAAAGATCCGGAACCAGTATAAGATTTAAATCAACGGTAAGTCCTCATGCTAATAAAAAACTTAAGAAGCTGCTCCATTTATGTGCCTTATCAGTCATTAAAAATGATAAAGAAATACAGGCTTATTTTGAAAGGAAAGTAGCAGAAGGAAAAAATAAAATGTGTATAATAAATGCAGTAAGAAATAAACTGGTCCACCAGGTCTTTGCAGTTATAAGGGATGCTCGCTTTTATGAAGAGAACTATGTGCGAAGATGTGCATAAACAAAAAAAATAAACATCAATAAAGCCTTTTTTATATCATAGAAAACATGGCTTAGGATGAAAATCACTGCATCGGTGAACTAGAGAAGCTATGCATGCACAGAAAAAACAACTAAGAATTATCAATAAAAACCGTAATAAATTTATAAAATGCAACGCTTCAGAAATTAAAAATCAATACCAAAGCTATTAAACCATAACGGCGTGCAGTACACGAAGAGCTTCTCCTTATCTGGATAC
>DASYOM010000012.1:0-36528 GCA_036007765.1 Chitinophagaceae bacterium
CAATTACACCATAACCCCTCAGGATAATTTTAGTAGATGACCCGGGCCCACCTGTATTTGAAATTTCTGCTCCTGGCAATTTTCCTGCAAGACCATCGAATGCATTTACATTGGCGGTGCGGTTTATAGTTTCACTCGTAAAAGTATTGGTCGCATAACCAACTTTTGCTTTTTTACTCGTTTGTCCTAATGCCGTTACAACAACCTCTTCCATTACATTGTTACCTCTTTTAAGATTTATCGTCAATTCATTTTGAGAACTAACCTTTACGGTTAAAGGAATAAAATTTGTTGCAGAAATTTCAAGCACTTCGCCTTTTTGCGCAGAGATAGTAAACCTGCCATCGACATTAGCGGAAACACCGGCTGCGGTTCCTTTAATAAGCACTGAAGCCCCCTCCACAGGCTTTCCGGCTTCATCTTTTACATACCCGGTAATTGTACTTTTTTGAGCAAATAAGAATGCGTGATTTAGCATTAGAATAATTAGAATGTTCAGAAATTTTCTCATTGATTTAATTTTATATTGGAAAAATTATTGAATAAAGCCCCCTCCTATAAGATTAGTCTTTTGTACTTTGAGAATAAATTATAGAAGAATGCTGCAAAGAATTTTACAATATATACAGACAACCTGTTGCTCCTCCTGAACGTTGATTATCAAAAAATTTAAGGCATTAGTATTATGAAAAATGTATTTAATAATTCGTTATCAGCGTGCTGTCTTAACAGCTTTTATTAAGCCGTTCTTTTTTTAATGGCTTGAATACAAAACGGTACATGTTGCGGTGCAGTAAAAACAAGAAATCAAGATTATCAACCAGCTTTAATCATCAAATGTTACCATGTTTGTGAACCGCACCGATGTGGTAATGCGGGAAGGCTGGTGGGAAGCGCCATTGAACCGTAAACAGGAAGATTGGATTTTTCATCCGACAAATATTAGTGATGAATGTTCCCAGATGTACGTGATGGACTTGGATGGTGATGGCGATATGGACGTTATAAGCGCATCGGCTCACAGGTATCGAATATGGTGGCACGAGCAGGCGCAGGTCGGATATTCCGTAAAGTGGATGCAACATGAGATTTATAATAAGTTCTCGCAAACGCACGGTATGGCGCTGACTGATATAAACGGTGATGGTTACCCTGACCTCGTTACGGGGAAAAGATATTACGCACACAACGGGCACGATCCCGGAGCAGAAGAGCCTGCGGTATTATATTGGTTTGAATACAAGCCAGGCAAAGTCCCTTTATGGATCCCACATCAAATTGATGATAACTCCGGCGTTGGTCTCCAGGTGGTGACGCAGGATATGAATAAGGATAACCTTATAGATATTGTTGAAAGCAACAAAAAGGGTGTTCATATTTTTGGACAAATTAAATGATGTATAGCACCATATAACCGTGCTATACGCAGCAAATAATTTTTTTGCCGATCGCGTTTGCAGGAATTTAATGTTTCTATTGAGAGGCCGATTCTTTTCCTGCTTTCTCGCCCTCCTGGCGGGATCGGGTGATTTTTGTCTTATAAACATGCAAAAATTTAAACCTCAAAACAGCACTCAATATTTTTTATTACCACCTTCTGTTGAAGATTTTATTAAAGAAGATCAGTTGGCAAGAGTGATAGATGAAGTGGTAGATACATTGATACTTCTAAACGAGTCTTTAGACCCAGGCGATTTTACTGTTTTCAATATGTTTGTTTGTCTGTGCAAAAGAAATAAGTTGTCGCTGCAAATTCTCGATAAATTTCCCAAACATTTTTTGAAACTAATTCTTGTTTTAACTTGTCGATTTCAACTTGAGGGATTTTGTTATCTTACTGTTAGTAATAAGAATACATCATAGCTTTGAAAGCCTGAATTTTTTATCCAGCTTAATCCAAATAATTGAAATTTTTAAATACATTCACTATTAGCAAAATAAAATTATTCATAGAAATATTATCCTTTAAAACTTAAAATATGCCCGGTGATTCTCTAAATGTAAATAACAAAGCACGTCAACAAAATACCTATGATGCAATTGTAATCGGTTCAGGCATTAGCGGAGGATGGGCTGCAAAAGAATTAACTGAAAAAGGTTTGAAAGTTTTAATGCTGGAGCGTGGCAAAAATTATGAGCATATAAAAGATTATGTTACTGCTAATAAGAATCCATGGGAATTTGTTCACCGGGGCAGGGCAACATTGCAATATAAAACAGACAACCCTGTAATATCAAGAGATTGGGCGATGTATGGTACAGCCGCGCAGGAAGCGCTTGTAAATTCCTGGGTAAATGAAAAAGAATGTCCTTATGTACAGGAAAAACCTTTTGCATGGTGGCGTAGCTACAGGCTGGGCGGCCGCTCTACTTTATGGGGCAGGCAGAGTTATCGCTTAAGTGATTTTGATTTTGGAGCCAATGCAAAAGATGGGATTGCTATAGACTGGCCCATTCGCTATAAAGACATGGCGGCGTGGTACGATTATGTAGAAACGTTTGCAGGCATCAGCGGCTCAAAAGAAGGCCTGGCGCATTTACCTGATGGAAATTTTTTACCACCCATGGATTTGAACTGCGTTGAAAAAGATATAGCGGCAAGAATAAAATCTTTTTATAAAGATCAACGACACATGTTTATTGGCCGTGTAGCCAACCTAACGCAAGCTATCCCCGGCAGAACCAAGTGCCAGTTTAGAAACCGTTGCTGGGAGGGTTGTCCCTTTGGTGGTTATTTTAGCACGCAATCATCAACCTTGCCTGCTGCGAAGGCAACCGGTAATCTCACAGTGCGCCCCTGGAGTATTGTTACAAAAATTATTTATGATAAGAATACAAAAAAAGCCACCGGTGTTGAAATATTAGACGGAGAAACAAATAAAACTTATGTATTCCATTCAAAAATTGTTTTCTTAAATGCATCTGCATTAAACAGCGCATGGGTGTTAATGAATTCGGCAACCGATATATGGCCCGATGGTTTAGGCAGCAGCAGTGGCGAATTAGGGCATAATATAATGGATCACCATTACATGCTTGGAGCACAGGGCAAAATAGAAGGCTATGAAGACAAATATTATTATGGACGCAGGGCAAATGGTTTCTATATTCCGAGGTTTGCCAATCTATATGGCGATAAAAGAGATTTCCTGCGTGGCTATGGATACCAGGGAAGCGCCAGCCGCCAAGGCTGGAGCCGCGATGTGGCCGAAATGAATATTGGCGCAGATTTTAAAGAAGCTTTGACTGAGCCAGGCGGCTGGAACATTGGAGCAACGGGCTTCGGCGAAATACTTCCTTATCACGATAACAAAATTTCACTCAATAAAAATGTAAAAGATAAATGGGGCTTACCTGTTCTTACAATGGATGCAGGATTAAAAGAAAATGAATTGAAAATGCGCAAGGACATTATAAAGGAATTGGTGGAAATGTTTGTAGCCTCAGGCGTTAAAAACATTACTACCTGGGATAGCGATTATACTATTGGCCAGGGTATACATGAAATGGGTAGTGCACGCATGGGTAAAGATGAAAAAACATCTGTGCTGAATGAACACAACCAGGTATGGGATGCCCAGAATGTTTTTATTACTGACGGCGCCTGCATGACTTCAAGTGCATGTCAAAATCCATCACTTACTTACATGGCTTTAACAGCAAGAGCAGCAGATTATGCAGTAACTGAATTGAAGAAAGGAAACCTTTGATTATAATAAGATAACAGTTTTTACTACACGAGTTATAATTCAAAATAATATTTATGATTGCTTGTCGTTTTATTTTGATATTCTGTTTTGTATTTTCAGTATGCAGTTGATGATTTTGAAGCCCGGCATCACCAACATCAGTTTGAAGCCCATAGCACAATTTATCTTATACTTTCTAATGTTCGTGAAATATTGTGAGTGATAATTGGTGATAATGGAACAATTTATTTTTTGCTAAAGTAAAAGTAATTATGGCATACCTATATTAGTTACCAACTCTCTGCTGTTATTGGTGATTGCTATGCGGCAAGCCATCCCGCACGAAACACACAAAAACGGCGGTGAAATGTTGCATTGCTTTACATGTGATAGAATATGTTGAACGCATGTCTTCATGGGCTAAAATATGGCTTATAGCCTTGCAACACTTTGGGTAGATTTTATAGTGTATAAGAAATCCTATATCTCAACTATTTATTTCTAATTGCTGTTGCGGCACCTGATCTTCCTGTGTTATTAAACACTTTAAATTTTATTACACCTTTTTCCTCCACAGGTTCTTTATAAATATTACTTTGGATAGTTGGCGTAGAACCATTGGTTGTATATCTAATAATAAATCCGGGTAGCTGCACATTGGCATTCACTTTATGATTTATAACCAAAGCACCCACAGCCGGAATTCTATAATTATATCCATGATGATAAAAATTAAGTCTCGGCAATTCTCTTTTTCCTAACTGGTTTACAAAAACTGACCAATTATATTTATATAGTTGTTGCGCTTTAAATGTATCTTTTTCTATAGCCCAATCCGGGGATTTTACCCACGCCCTTTCGGCAAGTACCATTAATTTTGGTAACAGCAAGTATTCCATTGATTGTGATGTAGTCAGATTTTCAGCCCATAATGCACCTTGAATGCCGCCTATGTTTTTTCTGCCCGCTTCTGTAAGCTTTTCTTTATTTGCGAAGTATAATGGGGGCAATAAATTACCCCTGATATCTTCGGTGGCATTTTTATAATAATCAAACGGAATAAAAGAGAATGTTTTTTCAATATCGAGATAGCCAACCCACGCGTCGCCGGGTTCGTCAAAATCTTTTGCATAAGCCAGGTCAAAATAAAAATAATCTACGTTGCTAAGCACTACTTTATAACCTGTATTCGCCAGCTTATACGGAATATCTTCATTGCCCGAGATACTCCACCAGGCATCCAGCTGAACGGAATCTTTTATAAAATCTGGATTGTATAAAACCTTTCTTGAACCATCAGCAGTTTGAGTCCCTATTGCAAGTTCCTCCCATCCATACACAGCAATATTTTTCGCCCGCAACATGAACTTTATTTTTGAAAAATAGTATTTCCATACATCTGTCATTGACTTAATACTTGTATCTTTTTGTTGCAACATTTTTATGGAAGGCGATTTTTTCCACGAGCCATCCGGCACTTCATCACCTGCAACATGTATAGCTGTCAGAGGGACATTTGCTTCTGCATACATTATTTGTAATTCATCAATTACTTTTTCAAAAAACCTGTAAACAGATGGTAAGGCAGCATCAATTACGTTATCATTAAAACCCTGGTTACTCAGGTAAAGCGAAGAGTCTTTATGATCATGCAGCAAATATTCTTCGGCCATTTCGTTATTGCCTTCCTGTATCTATTTTTTATAACGTACATCCATTGATTTTATGGCAGCCCGAGCATGGCCTGGGGTCTCTATTTCAGGCACAACGCGTATATGACGCAGGTTAGCATACTTCAATATCTCCCATGAAATCTTCTTTTGAATAAAAGCCCGTTCCCGGTAAGTTTTCTTTATTGCCTGAACCGTAGGAGGGTTGCAAACGCTGAGCACTATCAAAAGGATAACCTCTTCTTGCTCCAACTTCAGTTAATTCAGGTAAGCCTGGAATTTCAAGACGCCAGCCTTCATCATCCGTTAGATGAAAATGAAAAACATTCAGTGTTGTATAAACTCATCACATCAAGCAGTTTTAATATGGCTTCTTTCGGTTGAAAATTTCTTGCTACATCCAGCATGAAAGCACGGTACGGAAAGCGGGGCTCATCTTTTACTTCAACGCAAGGGATTGTTATTGCATCATGCTTTGTTCTCCATATATCGGCGGTCAATAATGATTTTAAAGATTGTATACCGTAAAAGATGCCGGCTCCGGCCGAAGCCGTGATATCAATGCTGTCTGCATGTACAATAAGCTCGTAGGCTTCTGGTGCCATGCCTTCTTTTTTTAATAAACTTATGAAGTTCTTTTTTTCTTTTTCATTATGAAAAGAATTTGTATTCAACCATTCTTTTATTTCATCTTCCAGATAACCACTTTCACTTTTAAAAGCAGTATCATAACCAAATGTTCCGTCAGGATTATTCCATGCGCTTTGCGTTATAGAATCAGTACTATAAAAACTAAAAAGACGGCTACTATCTCTTTTAACGTAAGCATCCGTTTCCTGCTGTATAATATTTTTAATTGCTTCTTCATCATTTAACTGTAACACAAAGTTGGTTATTAAGGCTGGCGCCAGGCAATTATTCTTACCGGCAACAGCTAAAAAAAAAGTAATTAAAATTAAAGGTGTCAAATAATATTTTTTCATACAATTGATTTATTTGAAAATAATTTTTGAAAAATTTCTAAAACTTTGATGGTATAGAATTATATGGCGTCGTTCATTTTTATGTCTTCCGTTCATTTTTCAAAGCAACAAATATTACAGTCGCAAAACTTTATCTATTTTGTTTAATTTGTACCTTATTTTGTCATTTCAGATTTATTGGTACCGGTCTTATACAAAATAAGCTATGTTATGAAAGCAAAATTTGAGATGATTATACAACCGGAAGCGAATTCTTATAAGGCTTACGCTTATGAAAAAAAAGAATTCGACACACCTTTTCATTATCATCCTGAATATGAACTTACTTATATTTTATCCAGCCATGGAATGCGTTATGTAGGCAATGATGTGTCTGGTTTTCAGCAAAACGATCTCGTACTTCTGGGACCCAATCTTCCACATTGCTGGAAAAATATTTCGCCTCAAAAAGAAAAAGCAGGCGCTATTGTATTTCACTGGGGTAATGATCTTTTAGGTGAACATTGGATAGAAAAAAAAGAATTCAAATATATTGGTGCACTGTTGAGCAACGCAGAAAAAGGAATACAGTTCGATAGTGATTTTGCAAAAAGCATTAAAGATAAAATGCTCTTTGCTTTAAAAAATTTACCCTTTAAAAACCTGTTAACGTTATTGGATATTCTAAATGATCTTGCCCATTGTAATAGTCAACGGGTAATCAGTTCGGATGCATTCGGGCACAAGATCAACCCGGTTGATTTTGAACGTATACAAAATATCAATCAGTACTTAGAGAAAAACCTTCGTAATAAGATTAATTTAAAAAAGATTGCATCTACCGTGCATCTTAGTGAAGAATCTTTTAGTAGGTTTTTTAGTAAAGTAATGAATAAAACTTTTTTTAGTTTTTTGAATGAATACCGCATCAATATCGCTTGTAAATTGCTTTCCGGGTCAGGCAAAAATATTGCAGAGGTAGCATATGCAGCCGGGTTTGAAAGTTTACCTTTTTTTTACCGGCAATTCAAAAAATATAAACATTGTTCTCCAATGAATTATCGGAACACATATGCTGAGGTATGATATAATCAAACCCTTTTCTGTCTGGCTTGTGTCCGTTTGCAAGTTGTCTGTTGTAAGCAAGCACTTTAATTCTTGGGTCGGGTGCAGTGTCATCAATAATTTTTTGTAAATCTGAAACAGAAGATGTCTCAGCAAATAAAAGGTCAAATGGATATGTGTAGGGTTTTTGTGTTTTCTCTTTGTATAAGTTTAAGTTGTCACAGAAAAGCAAATTGTAAATTAAACTGGCTGAACTGTCATTGTAGAGGTCAGAACTTGCTTGTTGTGTCGCTGGCGGTATTTGAAAATCGTCAGCCTGTAACCTTAGCTTAAATTATAAATTAAAGTTCATTGTTTATTCTATTGTTCGGCTTTATTCTGCTGGAACTGAAGCCGATTAGCGAACAAAAAGCTGAGTATATATTCGTTGTCCCGCCATATAGCCAAGCCGCTTGTTAGCGGTACACCCTTCTTCTTACAGATGATTTAATACATCTTAAAACTGTTTCAAATAACTTAGTTTAATAATTCCATCCTGCTCCACTTGTCTTTCAATCATATTCCTGTTTCTGTTGTTAAATACAAAAAAAAGATAGCTGAGAGGTTTGTATTCCCATGATAACCTGATATTAAATGCGGTAGTTTTATTTTGAGTGTTATATTGTAACAGATTATTTAATTGTAACCGTGGATTGAGTGCCAACCTTCCTTCAAAGGTGTATAGTGAAACATTTGCTGAAGTATCCTTAATTCCGATACTTTTAAAATCATTTTTCGACAAGGAGAATTTCAATGAAATATGTGGTATAGGAGAATAAGCAAGCGATGGTATAAAAGTAACTAATCTGCCATCAAAATATTTACCAATATCATAAAAAAGGGAGTATGAAAGCACCCTCGAAGGATCACTGTTTAAATAAAAACTGGACCTGGTAAACCTATAAACCCCCTTTTCAATGGCCATTCCTAATGGGCTGAAATTTTCTGTGAGATATTGGTAATTAGGTGTGATAGAATAGCCAAAAAAACCGCCTGAATGCAGGAGTACCCAAAAAGGATAAATGGCAACTGTGCTTTCAATCAGTTTTCCTGTTGAGGCCTGATGGTAAAACTCTGCAAAAGCATCCGGCTGAAGCGCCCTTATCCATTTTTTAAATGGTACCCATTTGCCCCGAAAATTTGTAACAAAGCCAGGAGTAGTACCGATAATGTCCTGTCGGGAAACAAACCCCATTTCGTTTTCATAGTTTTTTGTAATCACAGATTCTGTCCAATATGCCTGAATGGCATTGGTAGTATATAAATATTGAGCATAGCCTGCAAAACCCAGCCCTTTTGCTTTAGTATTTGAAGAATGTATAGCCATAACACTCAGCGAATTTGTTTTATCGAACCGGAAAAAACCATCAAGGCTGCTATTTATATTATTGTAGGATGAGAACAAGGCGCTTGCGGCAACAGATTTCATACTTATTAATGCCCCTATGCGGTTCTGTTTAGATAAATTTTGCGAATACCGGGCTACAGCAAAATGTGTAAGCGGGCTATTTTCAGTCCCTGCCTGGCGAATCACCATAGCCCCAAAATTTTTCTTTGGAGAGCGGCTCACAAATCTGGCTCCCGCCTCAATAGGTATAGGGTTACCATTATCCAAACCAATAGTGCGGCTAAAAAATGGATATATGTACATACTGCCCGTTGTACCATTTAATCCTGGTCCGAAAAGAGAAGCATTTTCCAGAAAAAATTGCCTGCGTTCAGGGAATAAGATTGAAAACCTTGTAATATTATTTACTGCAATATCAGCGTCGGCTTGGGCAAAATCTGTATTTATAGTAGCATCTAATACCGTATTTGAATTAATTGCCCATTTAATATCTCCTCCAATTTTTTGTTTCATTTTATCTGTTGCAGAACCTGATTTATTGATTTTATTATACGAAGCAAGCACATAGGGGTTCAACTGAATGTTTGCAGATGGTTTTGGTGGCTGAATGTTAGTGAGTAACCCTGCAAATTCCATGCGGTCGAAACCGAAAGAACGGGGATAGGGTGACCAGACTGAAATTTCATTACTTAACCTTCTTGACCTGTAAAAATTAATTCCCCATGATTGAGTAGAATCACTTTGTTTATATCGCAGCGTTTTCCAGGGAATTTCAAATTCTGCTGTCCATCCGGAATCTGTAATGCTAGTTCTTACTTTCCACAAACCGTTCCAGTCTGCATCCTTTAATTGTGCATCAAAACTTAAATAATCAAATTGTGATGCATAGGGATTGGTGGCATACGTCATGTTGTTGCGTTTGTCGTTAAATGCATCAATGGCAAAAGCAAATACATCATTTACACTTATGGTAAAATCTCTTTTTAATTCAGTAACCCGAATACCCTTTTTCCCCATTGAATCATAACAGGTAGCTCCTATATAAAGATTGGTTTCGGAATAAAGTATTTTTACTACTGTTTTAAACGCTGCAGGTAGGCCCTGGTTGGGTTCTATTTGTGTAAAACCAGCAACCGTATCGCATGTTTTCCAATCCTGTTCATCAAGCCTGCCATCAACAGTTATTTTTGCAGTTATCGTTTTGGCCATAACTTTTTTCGGAACAGCAGCAGGCTGAAAGTTTTGCTGAGAAAAAGCGGTTTTAGTCAGAAGAATAAGAGAAAAAGCGGCAAACAGTGTAATTTTAATCTTCATATACTTTACCTTTAAAGGTCAGTTAAAAGGTAAAGTTAATACTTTACTATTAAAATGTATTTAAGTGGTAAAAAATAATAAAATTGATACCATTCCTTTAGATGGCGGATTGTTGTGCCTTGATTTTGTAAACACTGTCCCTAATCGTAAAGAAGAACCTCAGCGGTATTATTTTTCTGATATACAGGATTTAATAACCTGGGGGAGGCGGTTAAAGGTCATTGACGCAAAAACTGAGAAGCAACTCAAAGCAGAAGCAGAAAGGCAGCCAAAAAAAGCGGCGTCCTTTTTCGGGGAAGCCATTGCTTTCCGGGAGTTACTATATGTTCTGTTTTGGCATATTAGTGCCGGGAAAAAAATACCAATGGCTGAATTAGGCAGGTATAACGATATGCTTAAAATATATTTCCCTTCCTTGCAAATAAAACAATTACAGGAAGGATTTAAGGAAGAATGGATACTGGAAGAAATTAACTTTAAAAGATTATTGGCTCCGGTTTTAAATGACAGCTATGAAACGCTATTGTCAGATAAATTAATTCGAATTAAAGAATGCAGTAGTTGCGGCTGGCTTTTTTATGATACTACAAAAAATGGCAAACGCCGCTGGTGCAGTATGAAAAGTTGCGGCAGTAATGTAAAAGCATTGGAATGGTATCACAGGCAAAAGAAGAATTTATAGCCGAAAGTTATTTAATAGTTTCATCATGTCGTCCTATGGCTACTGACCCGTCCTGAAAAAGTTGACCAAATGAGAATATATTCGTCGCCCCGCCATATTCTAAACCGCCTCCTATGTTGGGCGTGCGTTGTTTTTACATTTAATATTATTCTACTCTCCATGATCAAGAATGTAGAATTATTTAAGTTCACTTAGTTCTATGGGAGGTATTGGTAGCATTCCATTCCCAGTATTAAAGACAACAAAACCGGGCAACTAAAATATGGTGAACGATTTCAAACCTACGAAAAGAGTTTTTATAGAAAATGCAAAAAGCCTGGATTCACTCAGGCTTTTTTTTAAACATACCGGTTTATCTTATTTACCAATTAGTCCTAACTTTATAAAAAATAGTTCTTTCCTTTCTTGTCAAATTGCAAAACCTCTAATTGGATCAACCTTTTTTGTTTGCAAATTGTTTGCAAATTTTAAAAAAGATTCTTTGAAGCAAGCCATATGTTCGTTCTATTTAGTGAGTGCCTACAAACACCACACACAACATAAACGCTTTCCAATGCATCTGCATTAATTTGAAAATCAATTCTTTGATTGACTATATTTAGTCGGTTATTCCCTAAAAAAAAACTTCGTCTTTCGACGAAGCATTAGTGACCGCGTTAGGATTCAAACCTAAAACCTTCTGATCCGTAGTCAGATGCTCTATTCAATTGAGCTACGCAGCCAATGGGCGGCAAAAATAATAAATAAATTATTCAAGCCAATCTTTTAGCATCTTGCATTACAAATAAATTTATGAAAATTTTTTTTTGGGCAATAGGTAAAATGCATGAATCCTTTGTGAAAGAAGGCGTTGAAATATTTACAAAAAGAATTTCAAATTACTACCCCGTTGAATGGAAAATATTTCCTTCTGCAAAAAATGCAAATGCCGCAACAGAAGATGAAATAAAGAAAACTGAAGGGGCGACAATTCTTAAATTTATTCAAAAAGATGATGTGTTGATTGCCCTGGATGAAAAAGGAAAACAATGGAACTCTATAGAATTGGCTTCATTTATTCAACAGAAAGCAAATGAAAGCAGAAAAAATTTAATCTTCCTTGTGGGAGGCGCTTATGGCCTTCATGAAAGTATTATCAATAAATGTTCTTACCGTTGGAGTTTATCAAAATTAGTTTTTCCTCACCAACTTGTCCGGCTTATTTTGGCAGAGCAGGTATACCGAGCCTGCACTATCATGAAAAATGAAAAATATCATCATTCTTAGTTTTATCAGTATGTTTGACCGCAATTAATTTTTAAGAGATGCCTGCTACTATTACTATTACCCTAATTATAATAATTATTACTGTTCTTGTTTCTATAGTCGGCCTTCGCAGTGAAAAAGTCATTGATAACCTCATTTTTTATCCACCGGCAATCACTGAGCAAAAGCAGTATTATCGTTTTATAACATGCGGGTTTATTCATGCGGATATTAGTCATTTATTTTTCAACATGTATGCTTTTTACCTGTTTGGAAACATTACTGAAGAAATATTTTCAGCAATTTTTGGAGACTATGGAAAGTTATTATACATCACAATGTATGTACTTGCTTTAATAGTTTGCCTGATACCAAGTTTTCTAAAAAACAGAAATAATCCAAATTACAGGAGTTTAGGTGCTTCCGGGGCCGTCTCCGCTGTAGTTTTTGCATACATAATATTTAACCCAATACAGGGAATAGGCCTTTTATTTATCCCGGTATTTATCCCGGGCTTCTTATTTGGAATTATTTACCTGGTTGTTTCTTATTTACTTGATAAGAAAGGTGGTGGAAGGATTAATCATTCGGCACACATTTGGGGAGCTTTGTTTGGAATTATATTTCTCATTGTAACGAGTGAATTATTTTCAGGGTACCCCGTGCTAGGGCATTTTATTGAGTCAGTAAAAAATCTGGATCCCAGTAAAATATTCACAGTTCCTTAAACTGAATTCTAAGGAAGTTAAAAGTACGTTCTGTTATTTTGAAACGATCATCGATTCTATTATTAAGAATCCATACAACTTTTTTATTGCTTTCAATTACCCATACTTTTTCTTTTTCTGTCAATGACATTTTTTGATCAATAAAAAACTTACTCAATTTCTTTTTTGATAAGGCACCAGACTGTTTCTTCAAACCTAATGGATAAAAATAATCTCCGCGCTTCCATTTTCTTAATAGCAAAGGAAAAGTAATGGTGTCTCCGTCCAATAATGCTATGGCTTTATCAGATGGAATCTTAATGTTATCATTAACAAGTTTTTCAATTTTTAATTTCCCATTTGCAAATTCAATTTCTCCATCACATTCTTTAATTAAAATATTGGAAGCTTCCATTATATTATGTGGAGAAATAATAATCCAGTTCCTGTTTTTAATTATTTTATGAGTAGCAGATGAAATATATTTCCCGGTATCACCGGTAAGAATTTTTATTACTTCTTCTGTTTGATGTGGGGAGAAACCAAATTCTTTAATTATTTCGAATACAACTGTTGATAGAAATTTTAGTTTCAATAATTTTAAAACAGGAATATGAATTTCATTGCCTTTTTTTTCTATCAACTTTTTTTTATGTTGGCTAATAGCCTCAAAGTAGAGTGCTTCAATATCCTTAAACCTGTCAATATTGTTTATTAAATTTTCTTCCACCTCCGGAAATACTTTTTGTAAAGAAGGTATCAATTGATTCCTGAAATAATTGCGTGTGTATTTATCAGATGAATTGGAAGAATCTTCTGCGAATTGTAAATTATTTTCTGTAGCAAATTTTTGTAAGTCTTCTTTTTTAGCAAATAATAAAGGCCGGATTATTCTTCCTTTTTTGGGCTCAATTCCTCTCAATCCTAAAATACCTGTTCCTTTGAAAAAATTCATTAGGAGGGTTTCAATGTTATCGTTAGCATGGTGAGCAGTTAATAAAAATGTGGGATGTAGGATGTAAGATGTACGATGTAGTTGTCCATCAACGACCTTATGGTTTTCGGTCGACAGTTGTCGGTCGTCAGTTTTTGCTATTAGCTCCTCAAACCATTTATATCGTAATTCACGGGCTGCAACCTGGATTGAAACTTTACTTTCTTCAGCATATTTTTCAGTTCCAAATTTTTTTATAAAAACTTTTACGTTGTATTTTTCTCCAAGTGATTTTACAAATATTTCATCACTCTCACTCTCCTCTCCTCTTAATTGAAAATTACAATGAGCAATTTCAAAATGTAATCCTGCCTGTTTGCACAATTCACATAATACAATAGAATCAACTCCACCACTTACCGCAACAATTAAATTGTCTTTAGAGCCAAAGAGGTTTAGTTTGTGAATGTAATTTTTAAATTGATTGAGAAGAACCATGCGTAAGTTTAAAAAATTACTCGGTTTCAGCATCTTCAAACGCAGCCTGGAGCTCACTATAAGAGTGATGGTCATTCGCTTTTTTTGCTTCTTCCATCCCTCTTTCGTAAACCCTTATTGCTTTGGGAGTATCGCCTATTCTTTCCAGCAATCTCCCTAAGTGATAATAAGAGCCGATGTAAGTTGGCTCTCTTTTTAAAATCTCGTTAAATAACTTTTTAGCATCGTCATCATTACCCACTTTTATATATTCAAGAGCAAGTGCATGTTGCAGAAAACTATCCTTTTGAGCAGTCTTCATATATTCCTTAAGTTTCTCTATTCTGTCCATCAAATACTTTTTTACTTTTTGTTTACTTAGTATCTTCGCACCTCTTTAAAAATGACTTTAATGAAGATACTTGTTTGCATTAGCAAAACCCCTGATACAACCGCAAAAATAGCCTTCACAGATAACAATACGAAATTTGCAGAAGCAGGTGTGCAATTCATTTTAAACCCATACGATGAATGGTATGCATTGGTAAGAGCCATTGAATTGAAAGAAGCAGATCCGTCTATAATTCTTCATTTAATAAATGTGGGCACAACAGATGCCGACCCAATAATAAGAAAAGCGTTGGCGCTTGGTGGTGATGAAGCATTTAGGATAAATACCGATAGCCGGGACAGTTTTTATATCGCTTCTCAGATTGCAGAAGTTGCAAAACAAAATAACTACGATCTTATTTTTACGGGAAAAGAAACCATTGATTATAATGGTTCTTCTATAGGCGGCATGGTGGCAGAATTAATGAGCATGCCATATATTTCTCTTGCTACAAAATTTACGCTTAACGGAACTGCGGCTACAGTTACCCGTGAGATTGAAGGTGGTGAAGAAGTTGACGAAGTAAATCTTCCCGTAGTAGTTAGTTGCCAAAAAGGAATGGCAGAGCAGAGAATTCCTAATATGCGGGGGATTATGGGCGCAAGAACAAAGCCATTAAAAGTAACAGAGCCGGTAGGTACTGAGGAATTAACTTCTATTGAATCATTTGAATTACCTCCCGCAAAAAAAGGTGTAAAATTAATTCCGGCAGATCAACCGGAAGAACTTGTAAGATTGTTACATGAGGAGGCAAAAGTTTTTTAGAAAGCCCCTGTCCTCCAGATGGGAATAACAAAATTTTTAAATGTAAATTAATAAAATGAGTGTATTAGTTTTTCTTGATCAAAGTGAAGGTCATATTAAAAAGAGTTCATTTGAGGCGGCGTCTTATGGTGCAAAGGTTTCGGAATTGCTGGGAACAATGGCAGAAGGAATTGTTTTGGGAACTGTTAGTGATGATTTGCCTGAATTAGGGAAATATGGTTTGAGAAAAATATATTCCTTAAAAAAAGAATCATTAAATAATCTTGATGATGAAGTTTATACTAATGTAATAGCTGAAGCTGCGAAAAATACAGGTGCCGTAGTTATCATTTTTTCAAATAATTTTAATGGCAAGGCAATAGCTCCCCGTTTATCTGTAAGGCTGAAAGCTGGATTGGTTTCAGGTGCATTAGCATTGCCGGAAATAAGTAATGGTTTTGTTGTTAAGAAAAATGTTTTTAGCGGAAAAGCATTTGCAAATGTTTCTATAAAATCTGAAGTAAAAATAATTTCTTTAAATCCCAATGCTTATAAAATAAACGAAGTTGAAGGTAAGGCGGAAGTTGAAGAATTAAATATTCAGGTTCCTGAAGCGCGGGTAAAAGTAAAAGAAGTAAACAAAGTTGAAGGAGAAGTTTCTTTGTCAGAAGCTGAAATTGTAGTAAGCGGTGGGCGTGGCCTTAAAGGCCCGGAAAACTGGCAAATTATTACAGACCTTGCCAAAGCTCTTGGTGCAGCAACGGCCTGCAGCCGTCCGGTAAGTGACAGCGACTGGAGACCGCACCACGAGCATGTAGGACAAACAGGACTGGCAATTGCGCCGAATTTATATGTTGCTATTGGCATATCAGGGGCAATTCAACATCTTGCAGGAGTAAATCGCAGTAAGACAATTGTTGTAATCAATAAAGACCCGGAAGCTCCCTTCTTTAAAGCAGCAGATTATGGAATTGTGGGTGATGCATTTGAAGTAGTTCCAAAAATTACCGAGGCAGTAAAAAAATTAAAAGGTTAACAGAATTTGATTGTGTGTAGTATAAATACCTAAATAGCCTGACCTATATGAATTTTAAGAAGCTTTTCATAAACCGAAAGGCTTTAATTTTTATATATTTGCCTATATCAAAAAATCACAAAAGAGAGATTGGTATGAAGAAAATAGAATTGGAAATTGTAGCCCTGTCTCATAGTATCACACAAACACATTCCTACGCTGTCGTGCTTGGTGAGGTGAATGGCTTACGGCGGCTTCCTATTGTAATCGGAGGATTTGAGGCCCAGGCAATAGCTGTTGCTCTTGAAAGAATGCAACCCAGCCGGCCACTTACACACGACCTGATGAAAAATTTTATGCTCGCCTTCAACATTGAGCTTCATGAAATAATTATTAATGACTTACAGGAAGGAATATTTTATTCAAAACTTGTTTGTTCAACAGATCACGATACGGTAGAAATTGATTCCCGTACTTCTGATGCTGTTGCGCTCGCTGTAAGGTTTGGCTGCCCTATTTACACTTATGATAATATACTCGATAGTGCTGGTATTTTGATGGAAGAAGATGATAAGAAGAAAAAAGTATTAGTATCACATAATGATGCAGCAAGTGATGACCTAAAAAAACTATCAATAGCTGAATTGGAGCATTTATTAAATGAAGTGCTTGAACAGGAAGATTACATAAAAGCAGCTTCGATAAGGGATGAGATAAAGGGAAGGAAAAAGGGATGATTTGATATAGTACTAATGGCTGACGCATCTCCTACTTAGCTAGAAAATCACAAAGAAAAACTTTGTGGCTTGGGTGCCGATACTCACCAGAACCTTGTGATAAAAAAGTTTAACCAAACACTTTTAATTTTTGAGCTTCTTTCACCGGACTATGATAGCTTTCCCAAATTGTAAAATAAACCTGGGCCTCAATATTCTCGCAAAGAAAGAAGATGGGTTTCATGATCTTGAAACCGTTTTTTTTCCAATCAATATTTACGATGTTTTAGAATTAATTCCCTCACAAGAAAATACAACACAGTTAACTACTTCCGGGATTTCATTAGGCGAAGCTGAAAATAATATTTGCCTGAAAGCTTATTATCTTCTAAAAAAAGATTATCCAGACCTGCCTGCAATAAAAATACATCTTCACAAAGCTATCCCGCTGGGAGCCGGTCTTGGCGGTGGTTCCGCGGATGGCGTCGCAACTTTACAACTGCTCAATAAAAAGTTTAGTTTAAATATCACTGAGAATCAGTTTTTCGACTATGCATTGAAGTTAGGTAGCGATTGTCCCTTCTTTTTATTAAACAAACCAGTCTTTGCTTCCGGCCGTGGCGAAATATTAGAGCCTTTGCAACTTTCACTTTCAGGATACAAAACTATTATTATAAACCCCGGAATACATATAAGTACAACAGAAGCTTTTAAAAACATTATTCCTTCGATACCTAAAAAAAGAATTAAAGAAATACTTAAACAATCCATTGATACCTGGAAAAAAGAACTGGTGAATGATTTTGAAAAATCAGTCTTTAAAAAATACCCACTAATAAATAAAATTAAAAATGACCTTTATGAAAAAGGAGCAATTTATTCAGCCATGAGTGGAAGCGGAAGCACAGTTTATGGAATTTTTAAAGACGATTGGATAACAAATTATATTGCGCCTTACGGCTACTTTTATAAAATAATTAAGGCTGCCTGATCTTATTTCGAAACTTTATAAATCAAATTGCTCAAATATTTCTTTATATTTCTTTATTGTATTGTTCCAGCCTCATTGGCTGCGCAAAATGATAGCAGCTTTAAAACTACATCGACAGAAAATATTGATTCACTTAAAATTATTTATGGGAGGCATAAGCATTTGCTTAAAGAATTTGAAATGCAAACTCTTATCGCCCTCTCCTACTATCCCGAATTATGGAATGAAAACATCATTTGTAAATATAAGGGCATTAATAGTTCTGCTCAAACAACAATGACCTTTGGTTCAATCTTCAAAAAGACAGATAAAAGGTATATTATTTACATAAATAATGATTCAACCAAAACAGGGATGTTAATAAATGATGCTCCCTACAATGCACAGTTAGCAGTAATCGGGCATGAGCTTGCACATATAGTTGATTTTAAGAGTCGTGCCTTTTTTGATTTGGCCTTATGGGGATTGAAATATCTATTTGTAAAAACGAGCACTAAAATTGAAAGAAAAACAGATAGAATTACCATACAGCATGGGCTTGGCTTGTCTCTTTATTATTGGGCAGATTATATTTTAAATCAATCCACTGCAAATAAGCGTTATAAAAAAATTAAAGAGAAAAAATATATGCACCCTGATGAAATTCTTCAATACATGACATTACATAAGTTGCCTGGATAATCAAGGTTTTAGTTTTATATCTATAAATATTTTGAGCAAGGCTTTAAAAAAATATATCTTTGATGAATTGAAAAGTAGAGTCTACATATTACATTTCCTTCTTTTGAATCTCGATTTCTTAGATCACAGGCTATAACCATATCGCACCCCACGCCTTTTCAATTTTTCATTCATTTTATTTTAATTTTTTATTATGTCAACTCAATTAATAAGTTCGCAAACCAATTATTTTACAGATCTCGAAAATGAATTTGGAGCTCATAATTACCATCCCTTGCCCGTAGTGCTTCAAAAAGGAAAAGGTGTTTTTGTATGGGATGTTGAAGGAAAAAAATATTATGACTTTTTAAGCGCCTACTCGGCAGTGAATCAGGGACATTGCCATCCTAAAATTATTAATGCTTTAATCGAGCAGGCTCAATTGCTCACTCTTACCAGCAGGGCGTTTTATAGCGAAGCGCTTGCACGCTTTACTCAATACATAACCGAATATTTTGGCTATGAAAAAGTATTACCGATGAATACAGGTGTAGAAGCTGTAGAGACCGCTTTAAAACTTTGCAGGCACTGGGGATATGCAATAAAAAAAATTCCACAAGACAAAGCTAAAATCATTGTATGCAGCGGTAATTTTCATGGGCGCACATTAGGAATTATATCTTTTAGTACCGATACTACCGCAAAAAAAGATTTTGGACCATACCTGCCAGGGTTTGATATAATTCCATATAATAATCTTCCGGCTTTAGCGGAAGCGCTTACTCATAAAAATGTTGCCGGGTTTTTAGTTGAGCCCATACAAGGCGAGGCAGGTGTAATAGTCCCTGATGAAAATTATCTTTCAAAAGCAAAGCAGTATTGTAAAGATGCAAATGTTTTATTTATAGCAGATGAAATTCAAACAGGGCTTTGCAGAACCGGGAAGATGCTTTGTTGTGATTATGAAAACGTACACCCTGATATCCTGATCCTGGGGAAAGCCCTCAGTGGTGGTACACTTCCGGTAAGTGTTATACTGGCTGATAACGAAATAATGCTTACAATTAAGCCAGGAGAACATGGAAGTACGTATGGCGGAAATCCATTGGCATGCAAAGTAGCTACTGCATCATTAGAAGTATTGAAAGAAGAAAAAATGGATGACAACGCAGAAAAAATGGGCAGGCTTTTAAGAGAAGAATTAATGAAAATAAATTCTGAGTTTATAAAAGAAATACGAGGAAAAGGCCTGTTAAATGCAATAACTATTAAGCACACAGATGAAAATGCCGCATGGAAATTATGCACGGAGCTAAAAGAAAACGGATTACTTGCAAAACCAACGCATGGAGATAAAATACGCTTTTCACCTCCCCTTATCATAAGCAAAGGCGAGATAATGGATTGTGTGGAGATAATCAAGAAAAGTTTATTGGTATTGAATTAAACCTATTTCAAATCATCGGAACCAAAAACAAGTGGAAGAAGGTGGGTAGCGTTTTCTATCACCTGGACTTTGCCCTCCATTCCGCTCAAAATAATTCTAATTGGCTTTTTAGTTCTTTGCTGAAATTCCGCAAATGACTGGCGACAAATACCACACGGGCTTACAGGCCGGTCACTCTTTCCTTTTAAATTATTATATGCAATGGCAACCGTATTTATTGCAATGCCCGGAAATTGAGATGATGCGGAAGAAAGTAAAACTCTTTCAGCACAAATCCCTGCAGGATAAGATGCATTTTCCTGGTTAGTACCTGTAACGGTTTCTCCGTTTATTAATTTAGCAACAGCTCCAACCTGAAAATTTGAATAAGGCGCATATGCAAATTGAGTAACCGATCGTGCTTCGCTTAATAAAAAAGAATCTGCCTGGTTTAACTCATCAATAGAATCATATACAGTAAAATCAAATTTATATTCCTCTTTTTGCATTTTAATTTTTTACACACAAACTTAAGCTCTTAAGATTTGGTATCGATACTTTGCGATTGTGTTCGCGCTCTTCTTTTCGCAATTACCGTTTCAAATTCCCAGTGTTCATTTCTTTTAACCTTTCATCAAAAAATTTATTTTACGTTACGAACAAAATCGTATATTGCCTACGAATAAAATCGTAAGAATGAAACTGCGTAAAAATAGCAAACCAACCGAAAGTGAATTAGAAATCCTCCAAATACTGTGGCAGCGAGAATTTTCAACCGTTCGCGATGTGCACGAAGAACTTTCTAAAACCAAAATATCAGGTTATACAACTACTTTAAAGCTGATGCAGATAATGTTTGAGAAAAAACTGGTGACAAGAGATGATAGTGCTAAGACCCACGTTTACCAGGCTGCTATTAGCCGGCAAAAAACTCAGAAACAATTTCTCGATAAAATGATAAACGGGTTATTTTCCGGCTCATCAACACAGCTTGTATTACAGGCATTGGGCAATCAAAAAGCATCGAAAGATGAACTGGATGAAATTCAAAAATATCTTGACGGCTTAAAAAACAAGTAGTATGAATTTTGCAGCATTACAACATTCAATGTTTTTGCAAGCCTTGGGCAGCGCAATTTTAAATAGCTTGTGGCAGGTCTTCATTATATGGATCATTTATGAAACAATAAATGTCTCTTACAAAAATGCTTCCTCAGCTTTTAAAAATAAACTGAGCACAGTTCTATTTTTCATTTCATTTGGGTGGTTCATCATTAGTTTTATTACAGGTCTTTATACAGATGAGAATTTTTCTTCCATTACATTAAACCCTGGTCCAATAGCATTGGCAGAATCACCTGAAGGACCTGCATTCAGTATACAATCCATTCTTTCATATATTTCCAGTTCGCTCCCCTACCTTTCAGTTTCTTACATTTTTCTTTTGATTTTTTTAATGTTTAAACTTTTTTCTTCTTACCGTTATGTATATTTCATCTCAAATAGACGCCTGGTATCACCACCTTTTGAGCTACAGCATTTTGCATCAAAAGTGGCCCGACAATTAAATATCACAAAAAAAATCAGCGTTTGGATTTCCAATCATATTGATGTGCCTGCTACTATTGGATTTCTAAAACCTGTGATTCTTATTCCAATTGCTTCTATAAATAGTTTATCATCTCATCAATTGGAAGCGATTATTCTTCACGAACTATCTCATATAAAACGAAACGATTACATCACAAATCTTTTTATCTCTGTAATTGAAACCATTCTTTTTTTCAACCCATTTATATTATTACTTGCAAAAACTATTAAAAGAGAAAGAGAAAATTGTTGTGATGATTTTGTAATTCAATACCGCTACGATCCTCACTCTTATGCATCTGCTTTGTTAAGGCTTGAACAGTCAAGGAGAAGCAATTTGCAATTAGCTATTGGAGCAGTTTCCGGTAAAAAGCAACTTTTAAGGAGAATAAAAAGAATTACAAATACTCCCGTAGCATCCAGGCAATTTAACTATGGACAAAAACTACTTGCCTTACTTTTTATAACATCTATTATTTGCTCCGTTGCCTGGCTTTCCCCACAGGAAAAAAAGAAAAACATAAGTAAACCGATAGCTAAAGACTTAAAAACTTTTACAAAACTCACTTCACAGGTTCAAGCTCTTCCTGATGAAAGTATAAATATAAAAAAATCATCACCTGCTAAGATTATCATCCGGAAAGAAAATTTACAAAAAGAGCAAAAGCTTTCCGTTTCACAAACAGACTTATTACGTGGTTCCAAAGCTGAATTCGCCCTGGTCAACGAAAAAAATGATTGGGATAAAATCAAGCTTGCTGAACTGGATGATAAGGAATTTAAGATTGACGATGCCAGTACCACCACTCCGGGAATATTTTTTGATCAAAATGTTTTAAAGTTTGTGCCTCTAAAGCTATTGGAGAATTTTTCATTTCAAAATTTGAATGTACATATTAATATTAATGAACTGAATAAAAATTTAAAGGAGGCTTACAAGGGTATAAATGCAATGGATTGGAAAAAAATTCAAAATGATATAAATGAATCTCTTTCCAAACTAAAGGCAAATCAATTATCTCGGCAGGAAGTGTCAGAATTTTATGAAGAAAATTTAAAACATTTACTTGAAATAAAGCATGAAAAAAAGGAAAAGTCAAATCTGAAAACTCTATCCAAAGAACTTAGGAAAAAAATCATTTTAGTAGACCCTCCCCAAAAATTAGAAATTGTTGGGGCCAACCGGCCTTTACTAAAAATTAAAAAATGGGAAGAAGTAAAAAATGCATTACGGTCGATGGGAAATGGAAATAATTTTTACAACTATGATTTTGACTCCCCTTTACCCAAAGCGGGCGTTAATGAATTACCAAAAAACAGTTGTTCAAAAATTATTTCCATTTCAGGTTTGAAAATTATATTGGATAATATAACCCATGTTTTTAAGGAATCTAAAAATTCTTTTCATTACTCTATTTCAAACAAGCCTGGAAATGAAAACAAACAACAAAAAGTTATTGAAATTGAGGTAAGTGAAATTCCTTAATAAAATTTCCACTTTTAAAGATTTATATCGCATTCTTTTAACATCCTGTTGCTCTCAAACAGGTATCTATTTCAATTACTGTCTTGAATTTAATGACAATCAAATCAATATGAAAATATAGATGTGATTGTTTATGTCAAGCAAATACTCTTTACTTTGGTCCTAATATCTAACTGCAATGGCTATCCTTCAATTCAATTTTAGGATGATAAAACTTTTTAGTGATAAAACAAAAAAAGCCGCATAGAAATGCGGCTATTGTTAAGAACCATTTAGGTTCTGTAACCCCCAAAGAAAACGAGTTGAATTATTTAAAGTTGCTAATAGTCAAATCAATTAACATGGAAACTTCCCGACATTAAAAATCATATATGTAAAATATTTCCATTGTATTCAATCGTTATATTAAATGGATCAGGTTAATGCTTATTCTCATAATATTTATTTTAGTTTTCATTCTATTTTCTATCTGTCATTAAGAAAAGTGAGCTACATAGTTACCATTGCTAAACCAGGTAAATAATAATAAAATACTTAAAAATGTCGCTACGATAGCAGCTGTTCCGATGGTATTAATGATGTTTGTCTTCATAATGTCTGTTTTTTTGATGTTTATAAAACTTTGAGTTATTAAAAAATGTTAGTGTTTATAATTTCATTAGTTTTTGTGTTGTGCTCAGATTACCATTTATTATTACTTCAACTACATATAAACCGGTGGCTTGTGAAGAAAGATCAGTTAGCTGAAGGTTATTAGTCCCTTTTGATATTACGGATTTTTTCGAGGCAACGACTTGTCCTTTCAAATTGATCATCCTTAATTCGGCATTGCCATTTTGATCACTGCTGAAGTTTACATTAACCTTTTCCAAGTATGGGTTAGGATAAACCTGCACTGTAGTTTGATTTGCTGAATTGAATCGAACGATTTTTACGGCACTATAAGTTATTTGTCCATCGATATCTATCTGCTTGAGGCGATAGTAAACAACCTGGTGGCTATTAAGGTCTTTTGTCTTATCATTATAGCTATACTTATTTGAGCCGGAGGTATTTTCTTCTGGCGCAAAAATTAATGCCACAGTACTGAAATTCTTTTGATCAAAGCTTCGTTCTATTTCAAAGTGATCATTATTCGTCTCATTCTCTGTTAACCAGGAGATGTTCGCCGAAGTATTATTAACTGCATAAGCATCTAAAGACCGATATTTTACGCCCAGTGTATTAACGATATTGCTAATACTCTTAAAATATAAGCTGCTATACCTGTCAGTTGCAATACCACCAGGTGTCCCATTATTATCTATTTGAGATCCAAGAGATAATTTAATTTTAGATATATTGACAAAATGAAAGTTAACCCTTACATCAAGTGCTACAGTATCTATACCTGTTCTGTTTAATACAGGCCCTAATACATGTAGCTTAGTAAGTTCGTTACCATCATTACCGCTATTATCATTATTACCATTATTTCCATTATCATCATCATCTTCATTTTCATTATAATTTATATTGCTAACACTTAATAATGAAGGAACCATGGTAGGTAAATCATAGCTTGAAGTTTTTTCCATGTCAATAAATTCTCTCACTCTTACATTGTCACCATCTATATCAATTGCAGACAAATCCATTAAGGGAAAAGTATAATCAGCACCCGTGGATGTTTTAAATGCAATCTCCC
Source organism: Chitinophagaceae bacterium (assembly GCA_036007765.1). Lineage (GTDB taxonomy): Bacteria > Bacteroidota > Bacteroidia > Chitinophagales > Chitinophagaceae > Ginsengibacter. Next base: position 24,839 of record DASYOM010000012.1, read on the forward strand.
ATTTGATATATGAAGTGCCATAGGTAGATGGGCCACCAACGGTTGGCTGCCAAGCATCATAATATCCCAATGTTGAGTCATCTATATTTACCAGCTTAGCGCCATTTTTCAGCTCAGCGATTTTCACAAATGCGTCAACACCTTCAACAACATTTGAAAATTTATAAGTTGCATGTTTTTGGCCAGCAGTACCGGACACCAATTCGGGATGTATAAATCTCAACTTTGGCGCAATAGTTTGAGCCTGGCTCGAAAAAACTAAAAGGAGAGAAAAAGTTGTAAGTATTATTAGATACCTACCCACTAATGTAGATTTAGAATTCATTTCTTGTGGTTTTGGTTTTAAAAAATTTATCAAATTAGCTTTTAACAGAACTAAGATGAAAAGCAGTCATTCACGGAGGGATCATTTTGAATAGAAGATGCCCGAGGTAAGACGGTGCATCTTTAATTCGGAGGCAAACATAGAGTAGAAATTCGAATTATGCAATACCGTAAAATTACGGCATCTTGTATTTTGAATAATTTCTAAAGTTTATAGTATTTATTTAAAACTTATAACTAAAGCTCATCTTAAAACCATGAATGAATTTAGTCATATTTGAAAATAAAATATAAAAATTAAATTTAAACAGGTTTCTACACAGTAATTTCCGTCAATTCTAAGTGTAACGCATTTTAAAAAAATACCCTTCTTCTCCTTCTTTATTTTAATATTCCTTTTGACTAACAACGCAAGTTTGTATATATAAAAATCTAATAATAAAATTAATTAAATTTAAATTTACAGCGTACACTATAAATATATCCTTTTCAATTAGTTATGATTTATAATTCTATATTAGAATAATTTTATAGGAATGTAGTGGGTCTAGGGCAAAGCTATAAGTATAAGGCGCACTGAAATTAAAATAAAATACCGTAAATTCCATACAACGTGCTGATTTTCAAATTGTAAATTAAATATTTATTTACTAATATAGTTAGCACAGAATACTTGATAGTAAAAAAAATTTAGCTAACATATTTGGGACGTTAAAAACGTAACTTTGAGATCTAAAAATTCGATGAAAAATGAAAATGTGGAAATTACTGCTTGCCTCTACGGCATTCATAATTTTTTCGTGCGCTTCTCCCAAAGCGCTGGAGTATAAAACCTATCATAACTTTTCCGTACAGAAATTAGGGTTTAATAATTCAACTATATCTTTAGACCTGGAATACTACAATCCTAATAGTTTTGGATTGCAGTTAAGAAATACGGATCTCGATATTTTTATAAATGGCAACAAACTGGGGCATAGTAGCTCAGATACATTGATAAATATCCCGAGGAGAAACACATTTACACTGCCTATTAAATTTGATGTGGATATGCAAAATATATTCAAGAATGCAATGAATACCTTACTTGGAAAAGAAGTAACCGTAAAACTCACGGGGAAATTAAGGGTTGGAAAAGGGAATGTTTTTATGAGTTTTCCTTTGAATTATGAATCCAAAGAAACTTTTAGCCTTTTTTAGCTTAAACTAATAATAGACTTCTTAGGATTTTTTCTCTTCATGTATATGCTGACAGGTTTTAGGAAGCCTTTTATAAGCATCAGGCTCTGCAGTTACATCATCGGCATCGTAGCCCATATTAGCCAGAGCAGTTTTAATATTTTCGATATTAGTACGATCCTTATACCAAACTACAGTAACTGTATGCTTTTTATAATCAGCTTTTACTGATGAAACTCCGTCCTCATGTACCAGCCGGTTTTCAATACGTGTTTTACAGGCTTCACATTGTACTCCGGGTGTATTAATTATTGCTTTTTGAGTTGATTTTTGACTGAATGCTGAAAAAGTAAAGAGTATTGATGATGCAATTACCAGAATGTAAGTTTTCATAGATCAAGTTTTTACGAATTAAGAATTTGCATTCCAATTTGCCGGATCTTTCCTCCAGTTTAACAAGGTATTTTGATCACTTTCAGAGATAATATTTTTTTCAATAGCCTTTGATATTAATGATTCGTAATCAGTTAGTGATTGAAAATTCAATCTTATAAGGTCAAAAGATGTTTGAGCCTGTGCAAATCCATAATTGAAAATTGAAACCAACCCTTTAACACTAAGCCCGGCAACCTTCAAAACTTCAGCAACCTGGAGGCTGCTTTTACCAGTAGAGATAAGATCTTCTATTAAAATTACACACTTACCTGTCTCGTAAAAACCTTCAATTTGGTTTCCGAGGCCATGTTCTTTAGGCTTGGGCCTCACATATATAAATGGAAGTTTTAACTGATCAGCGACCATAGTACCCCATGGAATGCCAGCCGTTGCAACACCTGCTATTAAATCTACATTGCTGTATGATTTGAAAAGGACATCACACATTTCCGATTTAATAAAATCCCTGATATAAGGGAATGAAAGTATTTTCCTGTTATCACAATATATGGGGCTTTTCCAACCACTCGCCCAGGTAAAAGGATTATTTACACTTAATTTTATTGCATTAATTTGTAGGAGTTTCTCAGCAACAGCAAGTTTGTTGTTCATGCTGCGAAGATAATAAACGCGAATGAGCTGTATAACAATTTACTTTGAGGATAAACCTGTTTATCTCTGTGATGAATTAAACCCTGAGATTTATGAAGTAAGGCATCACCCTGATGCCGTTTTTATAGATGAGCTCTCCACATCTGCAATAAATTCCCTGCTACATGAAATAAAAAAACCTGCGTTTCATGCGGGAATAATTTTTCACCAGGATTTTATTAACTTGAAAAAAAGTTTCTTCAAACATTTCAAGTTTATTCAAACAGGTGGAGGATTGGTTAAAAATAAATCAGGAGAAATCCTTCTTATTTTCAGGCGAGGAAAATGGGATTTACCAAAGGGGAAAATTGATGAGGGTGAAACATTAGAAGAATGTGCCATTAGGGAAGTGCAGGAAGAGACAGGTATTCAAAAATTAAAAATTGTTTCTAAAATCAATATTACTTACCACACTTACATTGAATTTGGAAAACATATTCTTAAAGAATCGCATTGGTATTTAATGAATGCGATGGAACAGGAAGAATTTATTCCGCAAGTTGAAGAAGATATTACTGAAATAAATTGGGTAAAAAAAGAAGATCTTAAAAAATATATTACTAATACATTTCCAACAATCGTTTCAGTCCTGCAAAACGTCGAAAAGATATGACCGGATTTTATCCTTGGCTTTTCTAATGTTTTATGGGAATTATCGCCACCGTTAACCTGCACACACAAGTAAGCCTCTTAAGATCATCATGCAATTTTATATCCCATACATGAGTGGTTTTTCCCAAATGAAGGGGCGTGCATGTAGCAGTAACAATCCCTTGTCTGGCACTCATTATGTGATTTGCATTAATCTCTAAACCTACGCAATAAAAATTATTCATGTCAATTACAAGGGCTGAACCTAAGCTTCCTATTGTTTCTGCAAGAACACAGGAAGCCCCACCATGAAGCATTCCATAAGGCTGTTTTGTGCGATCGTTTACCGGTATAGACATCTTTATAAAATCATCTCCAATATCAACCCATTCTATACCCAGAAAATCAGCCATTGTTTCTTTCCCAAAATCTTTTACATCGGGAAGTTGCAAGGACTTATTAAACCAGATAGACATTATTTAATAGATTTTCTTACTGCGTCCGGCAAAAATTGAGCTACGTCTCCCCCATTACGAATTACATCCCGTATTAATGTGCTGGCAACTGAAGTGTACTTAGGGAGGCAGGTTAAAAATATAGTTTCAACATTGTTAGCTAAGCTTCTGTTCATATCTGCAATGGCTTTTTCATATTCAAAATCATTGACATAGCGTATTCCCCTAAGAATAAAATTTGCTCCAACCATTTTGCAGCAATTCACGGTTAATCCATCATAGGCAAGTACCTGTACTTTGGGTTCGTTTGCATAAATTTTTTGTAACCAATCAATTCTTTGCTCCTCTGAAAACATAGGGGCTTTGTTACTGTTACGCCCAATTCCAATAACAAATTTATCAAACAAAGGTAGTGCCCTGTCAATAATATCAGTATGGCCAAGTGTGACCGGATCAAATGTGCCGGGGAATAAACAATTTCTAACCATAGGTATTTTTTATCCGGAAGAATTAATAAATCTAATTGAAATTTTGTTTATTGCTAAGTAAATATAATACTGCCATTCTTACTGCAACACCATTTTCCACCTGTTGTAAAATAATAGATTGATTTGAATCAGCAACATCGCTATCTATTTCCACTCCCCTGTTTATAGGCCCTGGATGTAATATTACAATTTCTTTATCCAGGCTGTTTAAAAGCTTTTTACTTAATCCATAAGCAAGATTATATTCCCTTAACGAAGAAAATAACACCTGGTTTTGCCGTTCCAGTTGTATGCGCAACACGTTTGCAACATCGCACCATTGAAGGGCTTTTTTTAGATTGTATTCTACCTGTACATCAAATGCTGCTTGTATATATTTAGGAATAAGAGTTGGTGGACCGGCAACCATTACGTCCGCACCGGCTTTTTTCAATAAATAGATATTACTTAAAGCTACTCTTGAATGCATTATATCCCCAATTAATACTACTTTTTTCCCCTCTATAGATCCACATTTTTCTTTTATTGAAAATGCATCCAGCAATGCCTGTGTAGGATGTTCGTTGATTCCATCTCCTGCATTTATGATGGCTGCAGGAATATGCCTGGCTAAAAAATGAGGAGCTCCACTTGCGCTGTGCCGCATTACAACCATATCAACCTTCATTGATAAAATGTTATTGACTGTATCTAATAAAGTTTCACCCTTTGAAACTGAAGAACCAGACGCGGAAAAATTAAGTGTATCAGCACTTAGCCGCTTTTCAGCCAGCTCAAATGAAATGCGGGTACGGGTAGAATTTTCGTAAAATAAATTTACAATTGTTGTATCCCGCAAAGAGGGAACTTTTTTTATAGGACGTTGTAATACTTCTTTGAATTGGGTGGCAGTTGAGAGAATGAGATCAATATCGCCAGGTTGTAAATCTTTAATGCCAAGAAGATGTTTGGTAGAAAGTTGCATTAAAGGTCAAAGCTAAGAGAAAAAATTTTAATTGAATGGGATGTATCAATGAAAATTGTATTATTAAGTTCAGTTGTATAACCAATCTCATTAAAATAATCAATACAAAATAACCTCCTCTTTATTCCATTCCACTTTTACTTTTTGTGAGATGATTGAGTCAATTGATTTACCACAGTAGTCTGGTTGAATAGGTAACTGCCTGCTAAACCTTCGGTTGATAAGAACACATAATTCAACTTTTTTAGGCCTGCCAAATGCAAGTAAGGCATCTAAAGCAGCCCTTATTGTTCTTCCGGTATATAACACATCATCAATCAATATCACATTTTTATCTTCAATAGAAAACGAAATATCTGTTTGATTAGGCTGATGAAGTTCTTTCCTTATATCATCTCTGTAAAAAGTGATATCAAGCTTGCCGTATTTAATTTTTTGATCAGGATTTATCTTTTGCAGTTGATCAAAAATTTTATTTCCCAGGAAAATACCACGGGGCTGAATACCAATCAACACAATAGAATCAAGCTCAACATAATTCTCAATCAACTGGTAAGCTAATCGCTCAATTGTAATTTGTAACTGGTATTTGTTGAGAATTATTTTCATTGTCTGGGATGAATTTCAAAATTGCCCGGAGCTGATTTCTTTTATTAATTCAATTTAAAATTTTATAATTATTTCATTCTTCACTCATAAATGGATAGCGATAATTAACCGCGGGATTAAAAGTTTCTTTTATTGTCCTTGCACTCAACCAACGATATAAATTTAAAATACTTCCGGCTTTATCGTTGGTACCGCTACCGCGTGCGCCGCCGAAAGGTTGCTGGCCAACTACTGCCCCGGTTGGCTTATCATTTATATAAAAATTACCCGCACTGTTTGCCAGTTTTTTTGTCGCAAGCTCTACCGCATACCTGTCTTGCGCAAGCACCGCACCTGTAAGTGCATAGGGTGAGGTAGTATCAACTAATTTTATTGCCTCCTCAAACTTATTCTCGTCGTAGACATATAAAGTAAGAACCGGGCCAAAAAGTTCTTCGCACATTGTAACATACCGTGGGTCGGTTACCTCAATAACTGTGGGCTCAACAAAATAGCCCGTTGTTTTGTCACACTTCCCTCCTACTAATATTTTTGCTCCTTTATCTTTTTTTACCTGTTTTATGTATCCTTCAATTTTATCAAAACTTTTCTCATCAATCACCGCATTTACAAAACATGAGAAATCTTCAACACTTCCCATCTTCATGGTTTTGATTTCTGCTACTAATTTCTTTTTTACCTGCTGTGCGATATTAGACGGTATGTATGCCCTTGAAGCCGCAGAACATTTCTGGCCCTGGTATTCAAATGCACCCCTGCAAAGAGCTGTAACCACAACATCAGCATCAGCACTTTTATGTGCTAACACAAAATCCTTACCGCCCGTTTCTCCAACAATGCGCGGATAAGATCTATAAATTTTTGTATTTCTCCCAATAATTTCCCATATTGAATTGAACACACCGGTACTTCCTGTAAAATGAATTCCGGCAAAATCAGGATGATTGAAACAAACTTCTCCTAGCGTTGGGCCATCAACAAATATTAAATTTATAACACCGGCCGGCAAGCCCGCCTCTTTCAAAATACGCATAAACATTTGTGCACTGTAGACCTGGGCATTGGCACATTTCCATACAACAACATTGCCACACATTGCTGCTGAAGTGGGAAGGTTCCCGCCGATTGCTGTAAAATTAAAGGGAGTGATTGCAAGAACAAATCCTTCGAGCGGGCGATATTCCATCCTGTTGTAAATACCTGATGCACTTTCCGGTTGCTGCTTGTAAATTTCACTTAAAAAATGAACGTTGAATCTTAAAAAATCAATTAATTCACAAGCAGCATCTATCTCGGCCTGGTATGCATTTTTGCTTTGCCCGAGCATTGTGGCTGCCAGCATTTGGGGCCTGTATTTTGTAGCGAGAAGCTCCGCAGCTTTTAAAAAAATATTAGCCCTGTTTTCCCAGCTTGTATTTGCCCATTTATCCTTAGCTTTCAGGGCAGCATTAATCGCTTTCTTCACATGTGAAGCATCACCAAAATGAAAGCTTCCCAGCACATAACGTTTTTCATGAGGAGGATTTATAGAAATCTTATTTCCTGTACGTACTTCTTCCGCGCCGATATACATGGGTATATCATTCTTTTTACTTTTCAATTCATTCAAAGCCTTTTTCAAAAGTTCACGTTCTATACTTCCCGGAGCGAAATCAAGTACTGGCTCGTTGCCCGGCATGGGGTAATAAAAACTTCCGGTATTCATAAATTATAATTTAGTCACAGTCCAATAATCTGTGAGATTAAAAAAGCTGTAGTAATTATGATAAGATTGATCCGAATTATTTTTTCAGATACATTACTTCTTTTACAAGATTCACGGTACGGGGAACATTTGGTAAATATAACGCAACCAAATTAGGAGCGTAGTGCATAGGAGCATCAACAGAGGTTATTCTTCTTATAGGTGCATCCAGGTAATCGAATCCTTCTTTTTGTATACGATACGTAATCTCTGAAGATACAGAAGCAAAGGGCCATTGTTCTTCGACTATAACCAGCCTGTTAGTTTTTTTAACTGATTCAAGAATGGTTTGCCAATCCATGGGGCGTATAGTTCTTAAATCAATTACTTCGGCGCTTATGTTTTCTTTCGCAAGTTCATCTGCCGCACCTAACGCAACTTTCATCATTTTGTTAAATGAAACAATGGTTACATCTTTTCCTTCTCTCACAACTTTCGCTTTTCCAATTGGTATCAGATATTCTTCCTCAGGAATTTCTCCCTTTTCGCCATACATCACTTCACTTTCCATGAAAATAACAGGATCATTATCACGAATAGCGCTTTTTAATAAACCTTTTCCATCGTAAGGATTGCTTACCGAGATTACTTTCAATCCCGGGATATTTGCATAAAGTGATTCATATGCTGTTGAATGCTGCGCCCCCAATTGCCCGGCACTTCCGTTAGGACCACGAAAAACTATAGGGCATCCAACCTGGCCTCCGCTCATAGCAAGCATTTTAGAGGCTGTATTTAATATTTGATCAAGAGCCAGATTAGCAAAATTCCATGTCATATATTCAACTATCGGGCGTAATCCATTTTGCGCAGCTCCTACGGCAATAGCTGTAAACCCAAGCTCGGAGATGGGTGTATCAATTACTCTTTTTTCGCCAAATTCTTCCAGCATGCCCTGGCTTACCTTATAAGCTCCATTATATTCTGCTACCTCCTCTCCCATTAAAAATACTGATTCATCACGCCTCATTTCTTCCACCATGGCTTCACGCAATGCTTCCCTGAATAAAATTTCTTTCATTTATAAAATTTGAGTGGCAAAAATATCGGTTACGGGGCAAATGAGCAAAACTCATTGTACTAATTTCAGTTGAAATGGATGGCTAATAAAGTTTTAAAAATTTCAAACATACAAACAACAAAATCACTTCATCAAAATGAATAAATTATACTTTGTAAAATTAAACGATAAAAAAACCCGGCGGTATTGCTGGGTTTATACATTTTAAAATTATTAATTAAACTTCAACATTTTTTTTGTTATTACACCATTCGCAATTATGACTTTATAATAATAATTTCCTGCAGGTAAATTTGCTGCATTCCATTTTACTTGATAGGAACCAGCATCTTTTAATTCATTTACCAGCACTTTTATTTGAATTCCATCTACATTGTATACTACAATCTTTACAGGAGACCTTTCAACAAGATCATATCTTATGATTGTGCTTGCGGTAAATGGGTTGGGAACATTTTGATAAACGACTGGCTTATTCAGTTTGAATTCAAAATTTACAATTTGTGAATAGGTATACTTGCCATCTACATCAATTATTTTAAGGCGATAATAATTAATACCCATCGCAGGTATATTATCGCTAAAAGAATAATTATTTGTTCCTGATGCATTTCCGGAAGATTGTATAGAACCAATTTTAATCCAGTTACTTCCGGTCATTCTTTCAATATCAAATCCGGTTATATTAGTTTGATTAGTTGTTTGCCATGATAGATTAATTTTTTCTTCTTTTATTCTCCCGTTGAATGTGATCAAACTAAGCGGAAGTGTGCTCAGGTAAGTTGCAATTCCAAAATCTGAGAACTTAGAAAATCCTGTGGCAGTTAAAATGTTTCCTACTCTTGTTGTAGGATATGCAATCCATAATCCCGATTGATCAGATCTTTTTACTATATATGTTTTATCTGGCGATAGAACACCTAAGCCGGTTATGTCTAAAGAGATATCATAATTAGCTCTCACAGAATCATTACCGGTATAGGTAATTGTTGAATATTGAGGATAAATAAAATCCGGAGAAGTTATAGTGCCATCATTGGATGTTGCAGAAGTATTTGGATAAAATGTATTAACTGGAGGTAAAACGGAGCTACCCTGGAATTGTACAATTCCTCCTGAAGCATTGCCTATGGTATTAAATTTTACTTTTGTATTGAATGGCCCGGTAGCAATCTGCGCTGGGGTCGTTATAGTTGTCGTAGTATATAGTGAGCTATTTTGATTAATTACATTTACATTATCAACATATAAATTATTACCCACTGCAGATGTTGCTTTAAATGCAATAAGCACATTCGGTACTGATGAATAAGCAGAAAGATCTACCGCTTCGTGCCGCCAGTCATAAGAAGAAGCAGGAGAATACCCAAGCGTATCATTACCAATCGTAGATAACCGGGTTGTATATGATTTATTATAAAGTACTGGTAAAGCCTGGAAAGTAACTCCACCATCAGTAGATACTACTACTTCAAGCCGGTCATTCTGTTTAGCCACTGAGCGATAAGCAACATAAAAATCCAACATAGGTTTAGCATTAGAAGTGAAATCGAATAATGGAGATCTCAAATAAAATACTTTCCCGAATGGAGTATTGAAAAATCTTGCACGGGCCGCATTGTCATTGTTTAATCCGGCCGGGTTGATTACGCGAACCATATCCCAGTCTGCAGTGCCCGCCGTTGTCCAATTTGAAGGATTTGAAAAATTCTCAAAGAAAGGAAATGCAGATATAGGTGATTGAACATTCAAAGTATATATAACGGTATCATTATCCCCATGAATATCACCTGCCAATGCAGAAAAAACTTTGATAATGTAGATTCCTGCTGAAGGTGGGATATAAGAAAATGATATGGTTGTAGTCGCACCCGGAATTATACTTGCAGATGTTGTTGAACCTGTAAATACAGAGCCGTTATTTATGTTATATTTTACAGGAATTCCTGCCGACAATGTATTAGAGCCTGCATTACGAATAGTATCAACGATTGTAAGAGCGGTCCCCGGAGTAGCTATGCCTAACGGTGTAACTTTAATTCCTTTACTTGCTGCATCGTTCATTAAAAGAGAACCACCAGTAATGTCGTCCAGATAAAGACCGCTGCCCATATCATCAGTATGCTTAAAAGCAATAAAAATATTTTGACCAGCGAATGCATTTAAAGAATAGGTATAATGAACCCATCCGCCGCTTAAAAGTGTTGATATATCAATATTGCCAATGCTGTTTGTAAAACTTGCGTTTTGGTTATTAGTTGTTGAAACTAAAATTTCAAGGTTAGCGGGGGGAAATGCTTGTATATCGGGATTCTTAACCCAGAACGAAACATTATCTCCATTTTGTATAGAAAAAATCTGGGGGGTCTTTAGCCAATCTTCTCCCGGGCCAGTAAACTCATAATCTATAAATGCAGACGCACTACCTGTATGCGATTCAGCCGTGGAACTTATCCAGGCCATTGGCCCTTGTACGTTAGATATAGACCATCCAGGCGGTGGGAAGGTATTTCCTTCAAAACTTTCGTTTAATTGTTGAGCTTTGGTATTCTCAAAACAAAAAATGCTAACAACACCGAAGAAAAAAAATTGAATTGTTTTCATGAGAAAAGTTTAGTGATAGCGAGGTGAATTACGTTTATTTATAAAAAAAAATTGATTTTTTCCAGGATAGAAAAAATGCTGGACTATAAGAAATTTTATAAAAGGCCAAATGGGGTGCATAAAGATAAAAACAAAATCTAAATGTTTATATTATTTGCCGTAAAATTAAAAATCAATATCAAAGAGGGTTAAAGTAACTCAATTAAAATGGAACTCGCCCCTCCTCCTCCATTACATATCGCTGCTGCTCCAATTTTACCGTTATTCTGGTTAAGCACATTTATAAGTGTAACAATGATGCGTGCGCCACTTGCACCTAATGGATGGCCAAGAGCTACTGCGCCGCCATTTACATTTACTTTTGATGGGTTCAATTTCATATTTTGTGTATTCACTATGCCTACAACACTGAACGCCTCATTCAACTCAAAATAATCAATCTTATCCATTGTTAATCCAGCCTTTACAACTGCCCGGGGCAGCGCCAGTGATGGTGTTGTTGTAAACCATTCCGGCGCCTGTTCCGCATCTGCATAACTTATTATTTTTGCAAGTGGTTTTAGGCCCATCTCTGCGGCTTTCTCTTTACTCATTAAAACCACTGCTGCAGCACCATCGTTTATCG
>DASYOM010000013.1:0-7240 GCA_036007765.1 Chitinophagaceae bacterium
ATTACAAATCAGCCGAAATTGCACAGAAAGCCCATAAAGAAAACACAACCTTAAAAGAGATGGCAGTAAAACTTGGCTACCTCACGCCTGACGAATTCGATGAATGGGTTGTACCAAAAAATATGGTGGGAAAAATCGAATGGTGATTTAACGATTAAACATTTTTCAGAATGCAAAAAACTCCGTAATTATTTTGTTATACACCGATCATACGTTTTTTTAGATGTTCCTCAAAAAATAAATCATTTAGTTTATTATGATTTTTCTGTAACAAGACTTATATTATTAGCATTGTACAATTTAAGAATGTACATTCCAGTGATAAGCTTTTCAATAGCTGCTGAAGAAATTATTAAATTTTTATCTATCAAGCGATATACGAAGATCACGGTATCTTCCTTTGTCCACGCATGGAGGGATAAGGGAAGATATTTGCCACCATAGTCCCTGCTAAGATCTATAGAGTTGTTGATCGCCATTGCCAGGATGTATCCTGTCAACTTTATAAGCGAAATTTTCAGTTACCCATAACGAATAAGCTGGACCTCAATTGATTTACCATGAATTCAATTGATACGCCGGAATAATCACATGCATGTCAAAAAGTTCATTTTGAGAATAAATTGTCAAACGCAGTAGAAAATTAAAATAAAAAAAGCTGATTGTTTTCACACCTAGGGTTTGCGCGAACAACGATATGAATTCTTTATTATTTTAATCATTATTTAATTAGGGCTTTTCAATACATCTTATATAGTATTAATGCCCGATTTCTCGTAGAAATACGAAAAATAAAAAAAATACTAAAGCGTTAGTTATCGGGGGAGATAATTGTAGGAAACAAGATTTGATATTAAATATCAAAATATGAAAAAAATTTACAATCAAAGCCTTTTACAATTTTTTTTTAGAAAAGTAAAGCTCTCTGGAAAATTATTTAGTGTAAAATGTTTTTTTACACTTACTTTTTTATGCATAATGCAGCTTTTTACCAGCCCTGCTCTTATTGCTCAAAAACTTGAATTTAGTTACAGCTATATAAATATTACACGGGGCATAGGAGGCGGAACTCTTGAGCAAGGCGATATAATTGAAGTACGTGCTTTGGTGAAAGTTAATGCAATTACTAATAATTTTTATTATATAGATACCATGCGCACCGGTACTCAATATGTAACTAATACTCTTAAAATTGTTACCAATGAAGGCCTGACATACCAGGGCCCATTTACTAATGCGCCTCTAGATGATAAGGGAGTATATGCAACAACGGGTGGCATAGGAAGAGTAAGAGTTAATATAGGGACCGGAGCTGCTAATCCTGACAACGGAATTGCAACTTTTGGAGTAAACACAGGCGGGGGCACTATTACACCTGGAGTAAATAAACCTTTATTTTATGGCAAAACCCTATTAGTGGTAGCTTACCGCCTTTTAATAACTGCCAACTATGGCGATACCATACACCTCACCGGAAATTTCTATGTAGACACTTCGGGCGTAAAGACCACTTATCGCTTTAACTACCCCGGCATTAAAATAATACAAAACCAGGCTCTTTGTAATAATTTTTCAAGCGCAAGCTTTACAGCCGATAGTTCATTTAAAAGTGGAAATACGCAAAACAGGGCATTACCCGCAATAGTACCTGGGTATATTAAAGTCAATATGGGAGCTAATGCACCTGTGGATAATTATTATGCAATAGCAAATAATACCAGCTCCAACGGAACTACAAATAATGCAGGGCCTTACGTCCCTATCCCAAATCCTAATCGGGTATTTGGCGGTTACTGGGATATTATTGGTGATCACACCGGTGCTGCAAGTCCTGTAATTGGAAATCCCCCAACTCCTGCCGGGCAGCCAGGGGGATACATGCTTGTCGTAAATGCGGCTTATCCTGCAGGTGAAGCGTTTCGGGATACCATTAAGAATGTTTGTCCGAATACATACTACGAATTTTCAGCATGGATCAGAAATATTTGCGGTAAATGCGGTATAGACTCTAATAGTAACTCCACCTATACGCCTGGGGTATTGCCTAACCTTGCATATGCCATTAACGATGTTGATTATTTTACTACGGGAAATATCGCCTATGATCAAAAATGGGTAAAGCGAGGATTTATCTATAAAACCGGCCCCACTGAAACGCAATTCAATATTACTATAAAAAACAACGCCGCTGGTGGTGGAGGAAATGATTGGGTAATAGATGATATAAAACTTGCAACCTGTTATCCTAACCTGATAATGAATCCAAGTGATACCGCTACCTCATGCGTTGGTTACCCGGTTTATTTAAGTGATACTGTGAAAAGCTATTTTAATAATTATACAAATTGGTGCTGGGAAAAGAGTAGTGATGCCATAACTTGGGCAAGCACAGGAGTGTGTGGCACAAGAATTCCTTCGCTTGTAAACGGTCAATGGGTATATAATGTAGATACTACCTTCATTTCGGTGCAAGCGGATAGTGGAAAATATTACAGGCTCAAAGTTGCTACAACCTTTCCTAATGTTAGTAATATAAGTTGCGCAGTGGATAATAGCCAAAAAATATTTTTAAAAGTATACAGTGTGAGCTGTAGTGTATTAACTTCAAAGCTTCTTACATTCGCTGGTAATAACTTAAATGAAAAAGCGATTTTAAAATGGTCGACAGATAACGAAGAGGGTATTAAGGAATATGAAATTCAAAAAAGTACTGATGGCGTTCATTTTTTGAGATTGGGTATCATCAGTTCCAATCAAAGTGCAAATGGATCCTCGTACATATTTTATGATCCTGAATTCAATTTAAACTTGTCATATTATCGCTTAAAGCTTGTCAGCGCTTCAAATAACGCTGATATTTATTCAAAAATTATAGTATTAGGTAATAGGAGCTCATTTGTAAAAGTATCAATTGTGAACCCATTTAAAAATAATTTAAAAATTGACATTACCGTATCTGAAGATGGAAAATTATCACTGAATCTTTATGATATTTATGGCAGGATAGTGAGCAATAAAAAAATGCAATTGTCAAAAGGAAATACGAAAGTTGAACTTGAAAATATTGACAATTTATCAAGTGGGATTTACATTTTGAATACTTCATTTAATAATCTCCTTGTAAAAAATAAATTAATGAAAACAGAATAATTCAGGAGCGAAAATTGGATAAATTAATTCTCTTCTTGAAAGAAAATTATTGTAACCATTTATATCTTCTAAAGGCATATTGCATAAAATATTTCTCCTTTATAAGGAATTAAACTATAAATATTTTCATGTAGCAATAGCAAACTGAATTCATTGAACGTATCCCGAAAGCTTTCGGGAGTATGATAGTTGATCCCGATAGCCATCACAATTAAAGTTTGCCTTTGGTAAATACCTGTAGCAGGTTCTTTAATTAAAACTAATAGTTCATGGGACTGGTTTGTTCACTCTAAAGAATTCCCATTAACAAAAGATAATAGTTAGTTATATCATAAAAAAACCGCCATTATATAGACGGTTTTATTAAATAAATTTCCAGATTAAAATATTTGATATCTCCCAATATCATAACCAAATGGGTTTGTTCCATCATCATAATCAAAATGAATTTCGCCAACATTTCTTGCAAACCAACGTACGTTTGTTTCAATAGCAACAGGCGAACCTGTTATAAAAAATTCATATTTTATTTTAATAACGTCAGGAAAATTAAATGTTCCAATTGTTACCGGGACTGCTTTTTCAAGTAGCGTCATTTCAATATATCCCGAAAAGGGCAAACCCGATATACTTCCAGAAACATTGGGCGACTGCCAGTTAGTTCCCACCGGGACATTATCTTTAATAAATATAAATTCACCATCAACCGGCTGGTCAAAAGGAATATAGTTACTGTAGTTCACATATTCAAAATAATCTCCTCCGGGCTTGCGGTAATATGAAGAATCAGGTACCCCGGTTGGTGGCACTAGGTCGGCAGTGATAGTTGAATATGTATTTCCAATAAACATTGGTGAATAATTAATAACCATATAATGAACTGAATCAGATGAAGTACCTCCTATACGGCCATAAGTCCAGTGTGAATTTAATGTAGTTGGAAAATAATCTCCTGATGGAGCAACGCCTGGTAGAAATGGAATAGTAAAATTACAAGTGCTCGTGCCCCCGGTTATCACGAAATCCTGGGGGCCAGCATTTACCGGAGTTCCGCCTCCTGCAAGAGTGATTATCTGTAAGCCTGTCGTTGTAAAAGTTCCTGAATTGACAAAGCTTACACCATTAACAGTACCAGTTGATATTGTATAATTTCCGAGAGCACTAACAGTAACTTCCAGTTGTACACTGTTCGTTGGGTTAAGTAGGATGCCCTGCTGGTATATTCCTCCTAAGGTAAAAGGTGTGCAATTGCCACCACTACCGCCAAGAGTATATATTGCAGAAGAGCCAAAGTTTATTGTAAAAGTGCATTGGCTGTTTCCATACGTTACTGTAAAATTTTGCATGCCATTACTCACAGGTATACCGTTTCCATTAAGAGTAACAGTTTGTACACCCGCAGAGGTAAATGTTCCACTTTTCGCAAATGAAATTCCATTTGCTGTGTTGGAAGATATAGTGTACGAACCAGGGACTGCCACAGTAACTTCTAATTGAACTGTATTAGTATCATTAAGTGCATTACCAGGAGAATAAGAGCCCGATAATGTAACCGGCTTGCAGGTGCCTGAACTATCACCTAAAACCCCCGATGAAATACCACCGCCACCGCTATTACCTGATGAACTTAAAGCAGAAGTAAATTTCCCTTGTGTTAACTGAATTACTGCTCCGGAAGAATCTAGGGCAAATCCGGAAAATGTTCCTGCAATAAGGTTATTACCATAAGAAGTTATATTCACAACAAATTCACCAATTAGCTGGTTGGCGTTGTAGAGTTGTTTTGACCCGGAGGTGTAAGTAAATGATGATTGAAATAGAGAAGCTTTATAAGTTCCTTTTGTAAAATTACCTGCATACAAATGAAGGTGGAAAATCTGTGAGCCAGTAATAGAAGTTCCGATAAGATGGAGTTCTTTTGTTGAACCGCTGGAATCAATATAGGCCGTATCCATGTTACCCTGGAATTGCTTTGAGGCATCTTTAAATTCCCAATTCCCGGAAGGAACAATTACACCTCCTGTTTCAACACTATACTCCTTCTGGCAACTGTTAAAGAACATAACAGATAGAAAAACATAAAATGCAATTTTGATAGTTTTCATAAAAGGTATTTAATAATTATTTTTAATTATTTTTTGGGGTACAATTAGGATTAATTATGAAACCTGCATTTCATCGTTTACCAGCGTTTTTGTTTCTACACTTTGTTGTTGTAAATTTTTTGAGATTGTTTTGAAAAAACGTTTTTGAAAAACAAGAATTGTGATTATTCCGGTGGATATGGAGGCATCTGCAAGGTTAAAAATCGGCCTGAAAAATTCAAAATCCTCTCCTCCCCAAACGGGAACCCAGGAGGGAAAATGAGCATTCCTTATAATAGGGAAATATAGCATGTCAACTACCTTCCCATGCAAAAATCCTGCGTACCCATGTTTAGGAAACATCTTGGCCACATTATAAGCGTACATGCTGCTGTCTTCGAAAATAAGGCCATAAAACATACTGTCTATTAAATTTCCAAGAGCTCCGGAAAATATCAATGCTGCGCAAACAATAAATCCCGGATGGTATTTTTTCTGAATAATTTTCCTGATATAGAAAATCCCAAAAATTACTGCTGCAAGCCTGAACAAAGTAAGTATCATTTTTCCCCATTCACCACCAAACTTCCAGCCATACGCCATACCCTCGTTTTCTATAAAATATAGCCTAAACCAGTTGCCAATTATTGAATGCGATTCGCCCGTATGAAAATGGGTTTTTACATAAATTTTAAGAGCCTGGTCTGCCAGCACAACCATGCAAATAATAAAAAAAACATTTCTTCCTTTCACGTAATAAAATTGATTCGCAAAGATAGTAAAATTGAGAATGGGTATAAATCAAATACGTTAATTATTATTAAATGGGATTAACGATTCAAACGATTTTTTTACAATTAATATTGTTAGAAACTCTTTATTTATAGATCATTAGGAATAGTGAAATCTATTCTTCAAAATATACTCTCTTCACCCTTTGCGATATCCCTGTCATTATTTCGTAAGGAATAGTTTCAGCCCATGATGACAATGTGGACAGTGAAAGTTTTTCACCAAAAACTATTACCGGCTCCCCTTCACTTATAGTTTCATAACCTGTAATATCAAGCATAGTCATATCCATGCAAACATTTCCAATTACCGGAACCAGTTTCCCCTGTATCATCATTTTTCCTTTTCCGTTCCCCAGGCTTCTTGGATAACCATCTGCATAACCAATGCGCACAGTCGCAATTTTGCTATCCTTTAAAAGTCGTGCATTTCTTCCGTAGCCAACTGTTTCGCCGGCTTTTACTTTTTTTATCTGTGATATTGTGGTAGTAAGGGTTGTAACATTTTGAAGTTTTTTTTGCATTGCTTTGTTAGTATCGATTCCATATAGCCCAATCCCAAGGCGAACCATATCCATTTTTGTCCTTCCGTGCCGGCTAATTGCTGAAGTATTAGCAGTATGTTTATAAATTTTATATCCCAATGCATTTTCAAGCAATTGAGCACATTTTTCAAAAACTTTAATTTGTTGTTGCGTAAATAAATCATGTTTCACATCTTCACTTGCCACGAGATGGGTAAAGACCGTCATTACTTTTAAAAATGTATCTGATGCAAGATGGGTTGTTAAACTTTTTATATCAGAGGGTGTAAAGCCTAACCTGTGCATACCAGTATCTATTTTAATATGAACGGGGTAATAATTAATCCCCCCTGACTTCAAAAAGTTCTCAAATTCCTGTAAAATTGAACTTGAAAATATTTCCGGTTCAAGGTTATAATTTATCAGAGAAGCAAAAGTGTTTTTTTCAATATTCATTACCATTATGGGCAAGTTAATTCCGGCTTTTCGCAGCTCAACTCCTTCATCAGTGTAAGCCACCGCGAGATAGTCAACTTTGTTATATTCCAAAACTGAAGCAATTTCATAGCTGCCGCTTCCATAACTAAAAGCTTTTACCATCCCCATAATTTTAGTTGCGGGCTGAAGTAATTTTTTATATTCTTTCAGGTTATGCGCAATCGCATTAAGATTAATTGAGAGTACCGTCTGG
>DASYOM010000014.1:0-7473 GCA_036007765.1 Chitinophagaceae bacterium
CTGCAGCACCATCGTTTATCGTGCTCGCGTTGGCCGCTGTTACGCTTCCACCTTTTTCAAAGGGTGACTTCAACTCAGGGATTTTATCAAATTTCACGTTGAATGGCTCTTCATCTTTAAGCATGATTATCGGTTCTCCCTTTTTTTGAGGGATTTCAACTCCCACAATTTCATTGGTAAACTTTCCTTCTTTTACAGAAGCCTGGCTGCGGGTGTAGCTTTTGATTGCAAACGCGTCCTGTTCTTCGCGGCTTATATTGCATTCCCTGGCACATAATTCAGCGGCATTTCCCATTGCATAATCTTTATAAACATCCGTAAGCCCATCTTTAGCTAAACCATCTATCAATTGTGAGTTACCGTATTTATTTCCCCACCGTAATGAAGGTGCATAGAATGGAGCGCTGCTCATATTCTCCATGCCACCTGCAACTACTACATCTGCATCGCCAAGTAAAATGCTTTGTGCCCCATTTATAATAGCTTTCATCCCGCTGGCGCAAACTTTGTTAACTGTTGTACAGCATACATTTTCCGGAAGGCCAGCAAGTATTGCTGCCTGCCTCGCCGGAGCCTGGCCCAGGTTGGCCTGCAATACACATCCCATATATACTTCCTGAACATCAGAGGGCTTAATCCGAGCCTTTTCTACTGCTCCTCTAATTACTATTGACCCTAATTTTGTCGTCGATACGTCCTTTAGAGCACCGCCAAAACTACCGATAGGAGTTCGCACGGCAGACATAATATAAACTTCTCTTTTATCCATAATAAAAATTGAAATACAAAGATATGAAAGAGAAAATCGCTTCATCAACGATCATTCATTTTCACATAACAGAGTTAAGTCGTGGTATAATGTATTGAGCCGGTATTTTATAGAATCATTACCGGGGAATTAAATAGACCTCGCATAAAATTGATTCCGATTTAAGTTTTTACTCGCGATGATTTAAATAGATTATATGAGTGTTTAACGATCATGCGTGCATTTTTTATATTTTAAATTCTCTGCTATTTGAAGTTATTTTACATAGTTAAAAACGAAATTTAAAATCATGAAAGTGATCCAGGCAAAAAAATTTATTACAGTTATGATTATAACTATAGTTATACTTTCTTTAATTGGAATTATAGCTTTACAATCAAGATTGTGATATAGCGTTAAATATTTTCAATGATCAAAAAAGAATTTTAGAAATTTTTGTCCCATTGTAATGTTTCTTGTTACAATGACTTAATATTTAAATCACTCTATAGGGTCAATTGAAAAATAGATTTATTTTTTTCGGGTCTATATTATAAACGAGGTAGGCGAATTTATTTTTCAAATTACGACTAAATAAAATTTGATGTTGGGGAATGATAGCGCCTGAAACTATACAACAAATCGTAAGCAGAATTGATATCATTGAAATTCTGAGCTCATTTATAAAACTTAAAAAGAGAGGTCAAAATTATTTAGGGCTATGCCCTTTCCACAACGAGAAAACACCATCCTTCACCGTTTCTCCATCTAAAGAAATATATAAGTGTTTTGGCTGCGGCAGAAGCGGCAATGCCATAGGTTTTTTAATGGAGCATGAGAAATATAGCTATGTTGAATCACTCAGGTGGCTTGCGGCCAAATACAACGTTCAAATCGAAGAAACAGAAACAAGCCCTGAATTTAAAGAACAGCAACAGGTAAGTGACAGCCTTTACATCATAAATAAATTTGCCCAGAAATTTTTTAGTGAAGTCTTGTTCACAATGGATGAGGGAATAAATATTGGATTGGGATATTTAAAAGAAAGAGGATACAGAGAAGATATCATCAAGAAATTCGAATTGGGCTATAATCCTGAGGCAAGAGATACTTTTTCCCAATCGGCAATTACTGCTAAATTCAATGAAGAGCTTTTACAAAAATCAGGTTTAGTGGTTGCCCGGGATAATGGTTTGCAGGATAATTATAGGGGGCGCATCATATTTCCTGTTCATAATCATTCAGGGAAAATTGCAGGCTTCGGCGCAAGGCTTATTAAAAAAAATGACAAAGCGCCAAAATATATTAACACCCCGGAAAATGAAATTTATTTAAAAAGTAAAATTCTATACGGCTCCTGGTTTGCAAGACAGGCAATTGATAAAGCAGACGAATGTTTTTTGGTGGAAGGTTATACTGATGTAATTGCTCTTCACCAGGCAGGAATTGAAAATGTAGTAGCAAGTGGAGGCACATCGTTAACCCAGGATCAATTAAGACTTATAAAAAAATACACAAAAAATCTTACCATAGTATATGATGGCGATAGCGCAGGTATAAAAGCTGCCTTACGTGGCCTTGAGCTTGCTCTTGAAGAAGGCCTTAATGTAACGCTTGTGGTATTACCTGGTGAGGAAGATCCGGATAGTTTTATCGGTAAGATTGGAGCAGCCGGCTTTACTTCTTTTACGCGTGAGAATAAAAAAGATTTTATCATGTTTGAATTAGAATATTCTTTAAAAGATGCAGGAGATGATACTAACAAACGTTCGCAGGTCGTAAACAAAATAGCAGAGACAATTTCAAAGATTAATAAGGCAGAAGATTTTACAAAACAGCAGGATTATATTCGTAAAACCGCTGAACTCCTAAAAATTGACGAAACCGGGCTCCACACCCTGGTAAATAAATACATAAGAGAAAAATTCACAAAAGATGAAAGGCGTTTTATAGCCGACGATAAAAAGTTTCAGAACTTCAATACGTCATCTCCTGCTACGGATGATAGTGACACTGATGCACTTGAATTATTGAGTAAAGATGAAATTAATGAAAGAGCTGTAGTTAGATGTTTACTTGAATTTGGCTTACTGGAATGGGAAGCTGAAAGAACAGTCGCCGACTATCTTTTATTTGAAATGATTGATGATGAGATGATCACTAGTCCGTCATTGCAAAAAATCATAGACATCTATAAAGTATGGTACGAGAAAAACCTTCAGCCTGAAATTAAGAATTTTCTCTACAGCGACGATGCTGAAATCAGCAGGATAGTAATTTCAATAATTGAGTTTCCTTATGATATAAGCCCCGGCTGGATGAAAAATTATGAAATGCCCGTACCTACAAGAGAAGATAATTATAAGAAAGAAATTATTTCTACACTAAGCTATCTTGAATTAAAAAAAATTAAAAAACTGATAAGTATTAATGAAAAAGAGCTTGCAAATGCTACTTCTGCAGAACGGCAGATTTTTTTAATTCAAACTCATAGCCATTTAAAGAATATGGAAATTAAAATTACTAACGAAATGGGAGTGGTGATTTTAAAATAAAATATGACATGGAAATATTATCACACATCCTATTTATTTTATGCAGTTATTAAAACTAATAATCTGCTGTTTCAACGATCTTTCTTCCCGCAGCAGTTTTCATCCTTAAAACGTTTGAAGATGCAGAATTTGAAACGCTTTCGCAGCATTCATTTTTCGCAAAACGAAGTGCGCTCCAAACGTAATCCAGTCCTACTTTTTCACCTGGTTCAAATCCAAGGTCAGTAAGATATTGCCAGGTGCAATCCCTGTTAAGATCGCTTGTGATCTTTGATGTGGCTTTAGGAAACGCTACCCATAATTTACTTTGAGAATGTAGAGCTGGACAAACTTCTGAAAGAATTTTATGCAATTGTTTTGAATTCAATGCAAAAACAAGTGCAAAATCAATCTTCCGGGTTTTTAAAAGTGGAGTGACATTTTTGGAGAATGAAAGTTTTGAAAACTGCTTTTCGATTGTCGAGGGAAGGCCTTGTATTAAGAGATTTTTTTCATCCTCTAATTGCAATTTTTCAAACAAAGTTTGAGACATAAGCGAAGCAATATTTTAAGATTAAAAAATAAGTCTATAAACGACCGCACCCTTGTAATCACTGGGTTGGGAACTATATTAAATTAGGAATGCGTCAAAGACAGATGCAAAATTAGGGTAAATATTACTTAAAACCTATATTAATTACAATAAAACACCCATGGGTATTTAAAAAGGAAAGTATTAGAAGACTTTATTTCAAATTTATTTGGAATTTACCGGTCTGTAATATTTAAGCGCTTCGGGCATATACCCTTGTATTTTTTGAATTCTTTTTGAATCAAGAGGGTGGTCGCTTAACATTTCCGGATTTTTCGCACCAGTATTCAGGCTGGCCATTCTTGTCCAGAAAGGAACAGCCTCCCGGGGATTATATCCAGCCATAGCTGCAAAAATAAGCCCATAATGGTCAGCCTCATATTCCTGGTTTCTGGAGTTCGGTAGCAAAACTCCAATTTGAGCTCCGGGCGCATATATATTTCTAAATATATTATTAGCCTGCGCATTTCCAGATGTAAATATATCTCCCGTAAGACCAATTCCCTGCGCAAGCAGTGCCTGGCTCATCCTTTCCTGCCCGTGATGTGCAACCGCATGTGTGATTTCATGTCCCATAACAATAGCGAGTGCAGCCTCATTTTGCGCAACTGGCAAAAGACCTGTGTATACTACTACTTTACCTCCTGGCATACACCATGCATTTACTTCTTTATTATCTATCAAGTTGAATTCCCAGTTATAGCCTGCCAGCTCATTTGATAACCCCTTATCAGTATAATATTTTGTTATAGCGGCAGCAATTCTGCTTCCAACTCGTTTAACCATTTCGGCATCCTTACTTGCTGAGGTACTTATAACCTTATTTTGAGAGAGAAATGACTGATACTGGGAAACTGCTTCCTGTTGAAGTGAGGATTCTGACACTAATGAAAGTTGATTACGGCCGGTAATTGCATTAGTAGTACATGCCACTATAAAAAGGCATATGCTTATAAAAAGTATAAACAGATTTTTCATGATAATAATTTTATAATGAGATGATAATTATCTGGTACTATGATAGACAATTGGCGTACCAAGTTTAATTTCACTTATGGGAATGAGATGTAAAAATGTAAATAAAAGGTTGCAGGCTTTAGAAGAGAAAAAGAGAAATTATATTTTATTTTCTTCGCAATTTTTTTCGATCACGGTATTTAAGAATAGGTACGCGGCTTTCACTTCCATTTAGAAGGCGGCTGATATTTTTCTGATGTGTTAACACAACAAGTGCTGCTACAGCAACAGCAAATACCCTATAGAAAACTTCTTTTTCATTGTATATCCATAAAACACAAATTGGCAAGGCAACGCCGGCAAGAATTGAACTTAAAGAAACATACCTGGTTAAAAACAAAACCAATAAAAAAACACCAATACAACTAACAGCTACAATAGGTTGAATAGCCAGCAACATTCCAAATAAAGTAGCAACCCCTTTGCCACCTCGGAACTGAGCCCATATTGGATAAATATGTCCTATCACTGCAGCCAATCCCAAGCCTATCATTAGGTTAGTCCGATCAAGTTCATTTGTAAGATAGTAAGGCAAAAGATTATACAACGCCACTGCTAAAATTCCTTTTAACATGTCGCCTGCCATAACTATGGTGCCGAATTTAGAACCTAAAACCCTGAAGGTATTTGTAGCACCCATATTACCGCTACCATAATCACGTATATCAATATCAAAAAAAGATTTGCTGATAATTAATGCGGTTGGAATAGAACCAATAAGATATGCTGTTATGATTAAAAGGAGCTCTTTCATAATTAACTATGCTATCAGGCGGGTGACAAATATAATGTAAAATTCATCCTATCCGTCTATAAATTTTCGTAAAATACAATTACTTTTTATTCATACTTAACGACATCCAGTCATTTCTATTAACCATGGTTTTTTTAACAAATCCAATTGTATTAAAAGAACTTAAAATCTTTGTTTCATCTTCAAATAAAAACCCGCTCATTATTAACAAAGTGCCTTTATGGGATATGGAAGAAATATTACTTGCATTTTGTATAAGGACATTCAAATTAATATTTGCAAGGATAATATCCTGAGGCACAATTTCTGTAACATCATCTTTTTTTCCCAAAAATATTTGTTTACAGTTATTGGCCTTAAGATTTTCTAACGCATTATTTATACTCCACTCATCATTATCTATTGCAAGAACTTCTTTTGCGCCTAACTTTTCAGCAAGAATTGCTAATATACCCGTTCCGGTGCCAAAATCAAGAACCTTTTTATTCCTGAAATTGATTTCTTCCATTTGCTCAATCATCAAATAAGTGGTAGCATGGTGCCCTGTTCCAAAACTCATTTTAGGAGTTATAATAATTTCATGCTTCACACTTCGCAAGGGCTGGTGAAAAGAAGCCCTAATTCC
Source organism: Chitinophagaceae bacterium (assembly GCA_036007765.1). Classification (GTDB taxonomy): domain Bacteria; phylum Bacteroidota; class Bacteroidia; order Chitinophagales; family Chitinophagaceae; genus Ginsengibacter. The sequence goes on from DASYOM010000014.1 coordinate 6,271, forward strand.
TGCAAATTTTTTTATATAGACAGGTTCCACTCCGCGTTCCCATTCCTGGTTCCAGTTCCTGTTTTCAATAATTGCTGATTTGTATACTTCACCACATAATGCTTCGTGAAACTGCGGTTGATCAAAATTTTCCTCCTTTATATACGCAATCAAGACATTATTATTTTGCTCGAAGGCATAAAAATTTATATCTGAAAGTTCAGCAATTAATATTTCCAATCTTTCGGACGAATTAGTTTCTATATCTATTTTAATGAATTTCTCCATAAAAAAAGCCTGCAGATTTCTACAAGCTTTGCCTTTACTTCTATTTTACTTTTTTAGTTTTTATCTGAACGCTGCTGTGGAGCAGGAGTATTTGAGTCAGGTCTTGGCAATAATGCTTTACGGCTAAGCTTAAATTTTCCCGATTTAGGATCGACACCAACTAGTTTTACTTTTACTTTATCACCTTCATTTAAAACACCATCCATACTTTCCAGCCTTTTCCACATTATCTCTGAAATATGAAGTAACCCTTGCTTGCCAGGTAAAAATTCAACAAAAGCCCCAAATTCTTTAATTCCTTTTACCGTCCCTTCGTAAACATCGCCAACTTCAGGAACAGATACAATGCTTTTGATCCATGCAACTGCCTGGTCGAGGCTTTCTTTATTAGCAGAGAATATACTTACCTCGCCGGTTTTTCCTACCTCTGTTATATTTACCGTCGCACCTGTTGTTTTTTGTATTTCCTGTATGATCTTTCCGCCCGGACCAATAACAGCTCCTATAAATTCAGAATCAATTATTAATTTTTCCATACGCGGCGCATGTGGCTTCACATCGCTCCTGTGTTCAGGAAGGCAATTATACATTGCTTCCAATATGTGCAACCTTCCCCGTTTTGCCTGTTCAAGCGCTTTTCTCATTATATCCATACTTAAACCATCAACTTTTATATCCATTTGCACGCCACATATTCCGTCCCTTGTACCTGTAACTTTAAAATCCATATCACCCAAATGATCTTCATCACCCAGGATATCTGAAAGCACAGCGAATTTTCCTTCTTTTGAAATTAAACCCATTGCAATTCCACTCACATGCTTCTTAAATGGTACACCTGCATCCATTAATGCCAGTGAACCTGCACACACGGTCGCCATAGATGAAGAACCATTGCTTTCAAGAATATCACTTACGATTCGTACTGTATAAGGA
>DASYOM010000015.1:0-18659 GCA_036007765.1 Chitinophagaceae bacterium
CCGCAAGGGATGCTCCAGGTCTTACCACCGTCTGAAGATTTATATACGCCATTATCTGACGCAGCATATCCGGTGACTGAGTCAATAAAGTCAATGTCTAAAAACCTCGCGCCGGTAATTGTTACTTTGGTCCAGCCCGGTGTGAGTGTATCTGCCACGCCTGCCGGCGGTGTTATGACTGGCACTGAGTCTTTCACAGGAATGGAATCGGTGGACGAAGGGGGCGGGGAAGTGATGGCTTCTTTTTTGGTGCAGCAGGTTAGCACCATCATTAAAACCAGAATATTAAAGGGTACAACTCTGCTCATAAAAATTTTTGTAATATAAAATGAAAATTTGGCTAAAACAAATCCCAGGCAAACCTGTATGCAAACAGGAAACTGAAAAAGCTTTTGCACCTGTGCGCCATGGCAGCATTAAGGTTTGATAAAGGCCTAAGCTAATACTACAAGCGCAAAACGACAGAAGGAAAAAATAAATTAAACTCATCAATGTCATTAGAAACAAACTCCTGTTAAGAATATTTGCCGTTATAAGAGACGATAGAACGTCTGTGGAAAACTACGTACACCCATGTGCGTAAGTACCCGTTTTTTGCCTTAGGTTTGCATCAGGCTAATTATGAAACATTCAGCCTACAAACTCTTATAATGTTTTGACTCAAAATGCTTAACGATTTCTTGTTTCATGTCCCAGCGGGGTTTTCAAAGCATTTACTATCCATAATAAAGTGGTTCGCCGTTGATGGTGTTCGTGTCGATGATTCTGTAGCTTAGCAATCACCAACAACTTTTAGGGAGGTATGAAGTAAACGAAAGTTAAAGATTCATTACTTTGAATATCTTAGCAAGTATTAAATATCTCTATCATTATAACGCATCATCCTTATTAGCGCCAGTATGGAAGAACCAAATACCTTCTTCTGAGTACATGTTTACACTTGAATCCAATATACCTATTCCGGGATTGCCTCCTTTATTATTTTAAATTATCCTGAAACTATTGTACAACTAACTTTTTCGTAACATGCATTTTCCCGGTATCTACCCGGACGAGGTACATTCCAGGCTTCAGCTTATTTTCAATTTTTGATAATTCATGTACCTGTGTTTTTAGTATGGCTCTTCCGCCTACGTCCATAATAGTTAAATTCGCCATTTCATCTGCATCTAATCCCGGAACATACATATTGAATCCATTTTCTTTAGCCGGGTTAGGAAATATTTGTAAAAAGGAAAACGTATTCTTTTCAATATTGGCTGGCCTGGCAAAAGTCATCGTTGTTAAAATTGCAGGCTTTGTATCATACCACACGCCATCCAGATACCAGCCTGTAGTACTTCTGAAAAGATCAGCGCTCTGGCTTGTTCCGTCATTAAAAATTACTACGGCAGAAGCTATATTGGTAAAAGTATAACTATACCAGCCGTCAGCATTATTTGTCATCGGAACACCGGGCCATGAAGGGCTGGGAAGTGAACCCGTTGGTATGGTGTTATACCAGTAAATATTTATGCCGCTACCCCACTCCGTTGGCCTGAAAAAGTTAACTGTCCAGGTAACATCAGGTGTAGAAGGCTTAGTATCGTACCATACACCATCCATATACCAGCCGTCTTTATCCCGGTAAGTACTGGCAGATTGGTTTGTACCGTCATTAAAAATTAATGTGGCGGCAGTTGCGCTGCTAAAAGTATATGTGTACCATCCATCGCCATTATTCGTCATGGGCACACCGGGCCACGAAGGGCTGGGAAGTGAGCCATCCGGCACTGCGTTATACCAATAGATATTAATATTTGTTCCCCACGCTGACGGCCTGTAAAAGCTAACGGTGAAAGTTGTTGTGGGTGCCGAAGGTTTTGCATCATACCAAACTCCATTCAAATACCAGCCCGTTGTGCTCCTCGGCAGATCGGCTGATTGTTTGGTGCCATCATTAAAAATAACAATGGCAGAAGCCACATTATTAAAGGTGTAACTATACCAGCCATCGCCCTCATTCGTCATAGGCACACCCGGCCATGATACGCCCGGGTATGATCCATCAGGCAATGTATTATACCAGTAAATATTTATTGCTGTGCCCCAGTCAGCTGGCTTGTAAAAATGAACGGTGAAACTATTAGTGGACGTCGCTGGCTTAGTATCATACCACGTTCCGTTTGCATACCACCCATCTTTATCTCTTGGAAGATCGGCAGATTGTTTTGTGCCATCGTTAAAAATAACTGTAGCAGAATTTACATTGGTAAAACTATAACTGTACCAGCCATCGCCATCATTGATCATAGGTGTACCGGGCCAGTTTACATTTGGAAGCGAACCAGGAGGATCTACATTATACCAGTAAATATTAATGCCTGTTCCCCAGTCCGCAGGCTTGAGAAAGTGAACCGTAAAATTATGTTGTGGAATAACTGTAACTAACGAAGTTGCCTTATTCCGGTTATCAAGCGCCGCTGTAATAATTGCTGTGCCCAATGATACTGCCGTTACCAACCCCGTATCATTTACGGTAGCTATATTTGTATTGCTTGAACTCCACTTCACGAACTTTTTAGTGCCTGGTAAAAGAACCTTCGCAGTAATGGGCAACGTGGTACCAATTGAAATACTTGAGTTAAGCGGAGAAACTGATATGAACCAGCTTTCCGGTTTATTCCTGTCGGTTAAGGTTAGGTATTGGTATCCGTCAAGGTACAGTGTATCTAAAGCTTTCAGCGTTTCTTTGGCACCTGTGAAGGCGTCTTTATAAGTACCGGCAAGGGCCGGAGGAATAATATATTTAGAAGTAGTGCTTCGCAGGTTAGAGAAAACAAGCACTTCTTCAAGAGCGAATGTTTTTGTAAATGCACAAACATTTAAATCAGAATAATTCAGCATCTTGCCCCGCCTTATAGCATTACTTCGGGTTCTGAACTGTAACACTTTTTTAAATTTTGCAGTGACGCCTGGGTTCGGTGTCCAGTCAATATGCACGGTATTCCATGGAAAAGGTATTCTTTGTGCAAAGGCCACTTCCTGGCCGTTATATAAAAAGGGAACGCCTTTCATGTAAGCTGCTACAACAAAGTTGGCCATCACACCTTCTGTTCCACCGAACACTTCAAGAGGTGTACCGCTTCCATTGGTATCGTGGTTGCCAGTGTACCTTGCCACCTGCTGCGAACCGTGGGCTCCGGCATATTCCAGGTCGGTTACCGTTTGTATTTTAGTAACTACGGAACCATTATGTATAGGAACAATTGCATCACCATAAAACCTGAAGCCAAAGTTCATATCAAAGCCTGCAGTAAAATTATCTGAACGGGCACCTTCGGCAAGCATGACGAGTTTATGTGAATGAATACTTCTTAAATTAGCGATGGTTTGTTGCCAAAAGCTAACAGGAGGATGATCAGCATAATCGCACCTGAAGCCATCAACATTAGCGGCAAAGATCCAGTACCGCATATCCGTTACCATAGCCTGCTGTACCTGCGGATTAGTCATATCCAAAGCGGCGACATCAGCGTAAGAATCCAGTTGCTGGATTACGCCATTGGCATCCCTGATATACCAGTCAGGATGTTGCGTAATCCACGGATGATCCCACGAGGTTTGGTTTACCACCCAATCCATTATTACGGCCATGCCTTTTTCATGAGCAGACTCAACGAGGTTGCGCAGATCAGCTAGTGATCCATACTCTGTGGCTACAGAAGTAAAATCTTTAATGCAATAAGGGGAATTGGCACTTTTTGCATCAGTACCTACGGGATAAACGGGCATAAGGTAAACCGTATTAATGCTTAAATTTTTGATGCTGTCTAACCGGGCCGTAACGCCTGCTAAATTACCTGCCGCACTAAAGGCACGGATATTTACCTGGTACATATTGATGTCTTTTGTATCAGGCACCTTGTTAAAATGCTGTCCATACTGAGAAGGATCTTGTGCATTCACCTGCTGTAGCGCAGATAAGAATAACAAGGGAAGGAGAAAAACATGTAGCAATCGTTTCATGTGTTTAGTTTATTTTTCATTAAAAAAATCTTTAGTTTTTATTATAGAAGATATCGATTTCCTTGTTATGTATCCTTAATAATGCATTCCATCAAGTACTACATTAGTTATAGGATTTTTTAGCCGGTAGACGATAAGCTTTTATGAAATTGAAAAATATTCTATAACATGAGTATTCCATGGTCAAAGCAATTCGTTAAGCAATCAAAATATAAAAGTCATGATAAAAAACATCAACACCAAATAATAAAATGGGAAAAATAACCTCAATAAAGCTACTATTGACGCAAACGTGTGCTTATACCGCAATACCTAATTATAACTTAATTCAATCAATCCGGAAGGAATATCTTTTATGCGCATGTTGGTGTTCTTAAACCATCCTCCACCTCTTAAGGAGCCACATGTCGTCGTTGGTTGTGTATTCATGCCGATGGTTCTGTAGCTTAGCAATCACCAACAACTTTTAGGGAGGTATTAGTAAACGAAAGCTAAACATTCATTACTTTGAATATCTTGCAAGCATAAAATATCTCTATTATTATAACGCATCATCTTTAATATTTTATGGCCACTATATTAGTGTGGAAAAATCTTTTAAAGCCGGATAAATATAAAGACGTCATAGCGGGTAGCCTTACAACTATGTTTACAAAAAAATGGGTGGAGGTAAATGCATTTGTTATTCAGGAGTTAATGTAAATCTTCGTATGGCTCCTAACTGATGTTGGCGAGGCAGGGCCACAATATCATCGCCGAGACACCATACATTGGCGCTCTCTTTTTGTTGTTCTGGGCATTCTTAATTTTGAAGAGTGAGACAACAATGGCCAGGTAATTACACCTGCATAGTAGTGAAAGAGATTTCTGTGGTATGAAAAGAGGGGATGTTTATTTATTATCTTCAACAAAAGATACTTCTTCTATGGGCGGAGGTGTATTTTTAAAAAAAGTAATCGGAGTAGCATTGGCAAACTCTTTAAAATCTCTGATCAGGTGCATCTGATCGTAGTAACCAAAATCATAAGCAATGGCCGTCCAGTCCTGTTTCGGGTTCATTATTTTTGACATGATTGCTTTATTAAACCGTATAATACGGGCAAATAATTTTGGGGAAAGCCCTATCTGTTGCAGAAATTTTCTTTCAAAAGTTTTTAGGCTCATATTAGCATCATACGCCATTTGGTCAATATTTATATTTTTATTGCCTGCATCCTTGCATATCAATCTTGATAGGGTTTGCATGGCATTGTAAGGGTCGCTTATCTTACTTTTACTTAAATAATCTAATAAAAGTTTTTCTGCATATTCTACCATTTTATTAACATCGCCCGCTTCCTGTAATTGTTGCAAAAGCCTGCTAAAATCATAATTAAAGATATCAGAAGCATCGAAAACCATATTGGTAAAAGATGTTAAAGGCTTATTGAAAATTCCGCAGAATCCTGTTGGCCAAAATTGAATGGAGAAGAAACTTATATGGCCGCTAAAACTGAGATTGCCTGTAAAATATGATTGTAAGCCTATAACATATTTATCTACCGATGAAGTAACCAAGGGAACGCTTTTCCCAGCCTGTTCTTCGAGCCGTATGGGAGGATTATCTAAATGAAAAGTAATATAAAATTCATGCTGGGCGTATAATGGCTTAATAAGCTGTTGACCCATAGTATCAAATTCCCGAAAAGAAAAACATCTTACATAAGGTTGCAAAACCGGGGATGGAATTATTTCAATTGTTGAAACCATAATAATCTATCATTGATAAAAGATATGAATTAAATGTTTTGCTTCCTAATTATTTCATCCTGCTTACTAAATTTTTAGTACCTCCCGCAATCGGCTACATCTACCTTTTTCAAATTGAATACAATATTTCGTAGCTGAACCGATGGTATAAAAAATGACGATTCTGTACTATTTAAAAGTTGATTGTTTAAATAATTTTATTGAATAAATCTCCTGTTATCAGAAGAAATCAAAATTTTATAAATGGCAAAATCAAAAAAATATTGAAGCAACTTATGATTATATCGATGATATCTTCCAGGAAAGCCTTGGCGCAAATCTATAAAGCAACTTTAATCTCTGGTAGTTTGGCAGGATTGCTCGTACCGGTTGTATCCGCATTTATTGCTCAAAGTTTTAATTGCTACTTTTTAAGTGTCTTAGGTAAAATTATTGATACAACTTTTTTTTCTCTATGTATCTTTTGATACCGTTTATTAGCAAATGATAGAAGTATTTTTGTAAATAAATATAGATAATTAAACTAAAAAACAAAACGACATAAAAAACATTACATTGCTCTGGCACAGGCTTTGACTGAAAAACTGTTATTCAAGCGACTATCGCTGAGGAAGTGTTGAAACAAGCTGCGTTACACGCAAAGGAACCAAATGGGTAACCGCAACACCGGAGTTTGCTCAACAGCTAAAAATCTTAATGGAAGATGAAAAAAGATGCATATCATAATAATTAAAAGGCATTCTTTAATTGTTCTCTTTTATGGATACGACAAACAATTTATATAAGAAGTTAAGTTTTTTTTCAGAACCGGAACTACGGGAAGAGCTAATTGAAAACGGAAATCTGGTTGTATTGAATAAAGGAGATGTCATTGTTCGTGATGGTCAGTACGTAAAATTTCTGCCCATTGTTATTAAGGGTGCCATCAGGGTTTTTCAGCAGAAAGAAGACAGAGAAATATTGCTTTATTATGTGCGGGCAGAAGAAACTTGCACCATGTCTTTAGCAGCAGCATATTTTAATAACAAGAGTACTTCACACGGTGTGGCAATAGAACCAACAGAGGCTCTCATTTTTCCTGCAAGCCGTATAATGGAATGGCAGCTTAAGTATCCTTCATGGAACAAATATGTAATGAGAATGTTTAGAAGTCGGTATGATGAATTGATTGGCTCATTTCAAAGAGTGGTATTTGAACATATCAATGTTAGGGTGATGGAATATCTAAAGCAAAAAAGTGAAATGGAAATTAATAAGCTGATCAACATATCTCATCAAAATTTAGCTAATGAATTGGGTACTACGAGAGTAGTAATTTCTCGTATTCTCAAACAATTGGAAAAAGATATGAAAATAGAATTATTTCGTGGCGCTATCAGGCTCTTATAATTATAATATTTGTTCCTGGCAACCCTAATTGGATTTTAAAAAAATATACTTAACCCTTTTACCATGTAAATCAAAAAAACATTGAAACGATTTATGATTACATGGATGATATTTTCCAGGAAAGCCTCGGGCCCTAATGCAGATATCTCGTGCGCCAGGCATAAATTATTTTAACTTATCACTATTTTTGAACGGGATATTATGAGGCTCCCAAGAATGGTGTTTGAGGCGAAATAAGTGTTGAGGCTATTAATGAATTAACTAATAAAAATTAAAAACAACACATCATGAAAACATTACACTGCTCCGACGCCGGCTTTGATTGCAAGGCCGTAGTGCAAGCTAACACAGAAGAAGAAGTACTACAGCAAGCTGCCGTACATGCACAGGAGGTGCATGGAGTTACAGTTACACCGGAGTTGGCACAACAGCTAAAAACGTTGATTAAAGATGAAAAGTCAGCTGAGGGAATCAACCGTAAATAGACGTTTTTCCTGATTGAAATATGAAAGCCGTTATCAGCCTTTTTTAGAACATCCAAAAATCAAACGTAATAAATTGTAAGTAATATTTATAGCCGCTAACATCGACGGTCAATATAGCTGCTAAAAGAGAGTGATGAATCGGTAACTTTTATTTTAAATATAAATATGAAAAAGTATTTACTTCCTGTTGCATTAGGTTTTGCAGGAATGTTTGTAGCACATTTCATAATTATTCTAATTGCCCTTGCCTTTGGATGGAATTTTCCGCTTTATCTGATAGCTTATCCTGTAGTTTATTGCTTACTTGCTTTTTTGTTAGCAAGAAACAATCCAGACTGGTGGCTTTCAAATGTTGTCTGTATTTTACTGATTCCCTTTGTTTACTGGTATGCGCTGCTTTGGAGCGATGGAAAACTTCATTGGTTAAATGCAACAGATATCAACGGTTCGGGACCTATGTCTTTAGTTTTACCTGCTACTTTTTTGCTGGCATTTTTTATATCCTTAGGTGTGTATAGAAATAAAATAGCTTTTATAACCCGTGCGGTTAGCAGCCGAACAAGTAACAGGAATATTTTTCGTATCAATGCTAAAACTTTCCTTGTCTTAAAGTTACTTGCAGTTGGTATTGCTGCTGCCGCTTTTACATTTATAGTAATGATGGGTACGTCTCCGCTTGTAACATCAATTCTGACCGCAATTTTATATTTCTTTCTAAGTATTTGGATTGGAAAAGTGAAACCTCAAACTTTATGGTATGCACCCATCCTTATAAACATTGCGATATGGATAATTTTCATTCCGATGGGAATGGAGATTTGGCCGCCCAAAATTCAGATATGGTACTTTCTCATACCGCCATTTGTTTCTCTGGTCGCTGCATATTTGGGTATGTTTGTAGGCTCCGGACTTGTAGCAGGAAATACATCAAGTTCTAACGCATCCGGCAGGCATTCTAATGTGATCGTAAACACAGACTTTCAAAAAGATAAACATGAAAAATAGTCTAAGACTTCAAGTGATGTTATACATATGTATTTTGACATCTCTTTTGTTGGATGTGGAAGTGCTGAAGCAATTAAAGGTTATAGGTATCCAGTTACAAAGGATGTTTTAGAAAAGGCTGTAATGAAAGTAATAAAAGGCAGCCCCAATATTTATCGGGATAGTTCTAAAAATGGCATGTTTGATAGCGCTATGCAAAAAGCCGAAAATGAACATTCAAGCGTCGATAGTGCCATTTACTATAATGATGGTAAACACTACGTAACTATTAAAATTAAAGTGGGACAAATAGATAATGATTACATATTTAGATTTTATGGAGATGAGCAATACTGGAAAACTTCTGCGAGTTCAGAAATATTTATAAATTATGTGCGTGACAGATACGGGAATGCACTCAGCCAGGGGCATAATGAAAATGGTGAGTTTAAAAGTAAAATGGCAAAGGAATTTACCAGTTTGTTTGAAACAGAGTTCATAAACAAATTGGACAAGGAATTAAACTTAAAACATTACTAAGCAATGTTAGTGCCTTCACATTCAAAAATCTTGCCTATCATTCCTTTAAAATCTTAACGGGCAATGATGCCTTGACTTTGATTGTAGCTCTAATTGAATCATTATTCATTCACAAAAACACGCAATGGACTCAAACGAAAGACCAAATAAAGACACTTTTGATAAATGGCATAAAGATCCTTCAAACTGGAAATTAGGTATCTTCTATTTTAATCCAAAAGACAAGCGGATATTTCCGCCCAAACGTTTAAAGTCATTTGGCTGGACCATTAATTTTGCTAATCCACTTTCTATCGCAGCAGTTGTTTTAATAGCTATCTTTTTGTTTTTTCTGATCAATAAATTTTACCAGGCAAGATGATAAATAATATTTTTGTGTGTTATTAATTCCAACATTAAACTTATTCAATTATGAAAATTATTTTACAATACAAACAGCACTAAAGCTAATGCGCTTTTCAATTTTAATTGTCATTATTTGCATCTCATCTTTAAACTCAAATTGCCAACCAGTTAAAGAGTACGACAATAAAGATATGAAAGCACTACATGAAATCGCTGAAAAATGGGAGCACTATTGGAACATTCATAATATGGATTCGATGGGCACTTTGCTAAGGGACGATGTGGATTTTATAAATGTGGGAGGTAATTGGCTGAGGGGAAAAGCACAAGTAGTTCAAGTGCATAAGGTGATGCATCAAAACGTTAAGTTTAAAACAAGCATTTTACAAACCGATAGCGTAGCTATCATCTATGTAAAACCTGATTTAGCTATTATGCATGTAGGAACAGGGGTAGCTGGAGATTTTGAAAATGATGGCACACCCCGGGAACCCCGCCATGTTATTGGTACATGGGTACTTGTTAAAGAAAATAATGAATGGCTATTGCATACAGTTCAGAATGGTAATATAACTGCCGCAAAACAAACAAAATAATGAACAATAGACTGGGCAGCGATACAATTGACAAAAACAACGAACAACAGCAGGTTTGGCAATAGGCTGAGCCAGCAATCTTTTCATTAGCTATTCTTTTGTTTTTCTGATCAATAAATTTTACCAATCAAGATGATGGTAAGTATATATCAATTCATAGTAAATACCAATAAAAACTTTTTCTCATGAAAAAGACATTTATCATTTTCGCAGCTATTGTTATCTATACCGCTCCACTGCATGCGCAAAGTAAAACGGTATCCCGGAACCATTTAATATTTAGTATCGGCCTTGAGCCATCCATTGTTATTGGGAAAATTCACGGCACAAGCTATACTTTTAGCGGTATTGGTTCCATTCAGTTAGAAGATAAAATAGCCGACAACTTAGGAGTTACTTTAAATTTAGGATATCATGATTTCACCGAAAAGGATGTTACTTTCGTCTATACATATACGCCCGGATATTTTGGACTCTTTCCATTATTGGCTGGCCTAAAATATTATATTTCGTCAATAGTGTATGGTCACGTACAATTGGGCGCAGCTATAAGCACCGGTAAATATTCTAATGTGGTTAAATCCGGTACATCCTTTTTCGCTTATTCGCCAGGTGTTGGATTTATATTATCAAAAAGATTTGATGTTTTGTTTAAGTACTCTGGCTTCTCAGGGCATTCTACAAACTTAAACTTGTTGGGCGCACGATTAGCCTATAATTTCTAAAATAAAAGCAGCTAATAGTATTAATGGAAAAGTTCTTTTGAAAATAAAAATTCAATTAAAATGAAATTTTACCTTAACCTTTTTTGCATCTGTTGTATTCTAAATACAAATACCTTATTTGCATTTGCAATATGTAAGCCCTGTAATATTGAAAAACCTGGCATAATAAAATTCTCAAACTATTTAAAAGCAAGTGAATTTGTAATACTTACTATCAAAGATTTTAGTTTGATAACAGGTAAGAAATTAAACCTATGGAACAGGCTTTCCTTTTCGATTTTAAAAATTAAATTGAGGCATGATCTTAAAAAAGATCCTAAGCTAAATGTGAATGATTATTTTACAAAAAAAGGTGGCCGACACTTAAGCATTTGGATTATCCTTTTAAGTATCGTTGGTGTCTTACTTATTCTTTTTCTGCTACTACTGATAGATTTTGCTCATCACGGTCCGTAAGCAAATTTCAGTGTCTCAACCCATGGAATATTGAATTAAAACTCTTTTCAAAATAAAAATAATTAAAATGAAATTTTATCTTAACCTTTTTTGCATCTGTTGTCTTCTAAATACAAGTACCTCATTTGCCTTTGCAATAAGTAAGTCCCGTACTATTGAAAACCCTCGCATAATAAAATTCTCAACCAACTTAAATGCACGTGACTTTGTAAAACTTTCTGCAAAAGATTTTAGTTTGATAACAGGAAAAAAAATGAACCTCTGGAACAGGATTTCATTTACTTTCTTAAAAGTGAAAATGAAGCATGATCTTAAAAAAAATCCAGATCTAAAGGTTAATGATTATTACGCTAAAGAAGGTAAGAAACATTTAAGCGTGTGGTGGATTGTTGGTATAGGCATTGTTACGTTACTACTAATTTTCCTTATTTATGCTGCTGCTGCTTTACATCCGTAAGCAAATATTCAGTTTCTCAATGCATGGAATGTTGAATAAAAATATATTTTTAAAATAAAAATAATCAATGAGATTTTACCTTAACCTTTTTTGCATCTTCCAACTGTTTCAATGTTCGATTTATAATTTGCATGTAAATAAAATGAGTAAAAGAATAATTATAATTATAGTAATGAATATTGTTGGTCTCTTTCAGGCAGCTCAGGCGCAGAAAAAAGAGAAAAGTATTTCAGCAGGCCTTTTTATATCCTTTCCTTCGGACCGTAATCATTATTTTTCGAGTGATAATTTTTATAATACTGTTGGCCTGGAAGTAAGCGGGCAATATAATTTTACTAATAAAAGCGCTATAGTTATTCAAAGCCAGCTTTCTAATTATAACACTAAAGCCGGGTTAGAAAAATTTACTCTTTTCTCAATAAAGGGAGGATACAGGTATCAGTTTACCAACTCAGGATTTTATGTAAACATATTAGGAGGTATAATAAAAGAATCCGGGAACGTTGACAGGCAATTCAGGATTGATAGCGGTATAACACAGCATGTAGCAAAATTCTCTTCCACACTCGGCGCCGGTAAACGCTTTATCGTAAAGCAATCTACTTTTATTGATGCTGGGATAGAAAGCATAGCTGATGATGGAAAAAAAAGAATAAACATAAAAGCCGATATCAGCATTTTACGAAGACCTAAAATAAAAATTAATCGGCAATAAATAAAAATTACAATGTCGCTATTTCTGGCAAAATATAAACCTAATACCATGTCAAAATCTATGTGCTTTTTTATCCTTTTTTTTCTCACCTTTTCTGTGCACTTTTCAAATGCCCAGAGTCCAGTTTTGGATGTTGGCATCAGGCTGCAACAAACGGTGAATCTGTATAATGAGAATGGCATAGCTGTTTCTTATTCCTGTAAAAGATTAAAGAATGACAAGCTTTATTTTGGTTTTAGTTATGTCACCAGCCGCTTAGGCACCGCATTAAATTCAAATGCGATTAAACAGGATAATTACCTGGTTTCTGCTGCCTGGTATTTTCGGCGAAAGCATATTATACGTCCTTTAGTAAGGGTAAACACCGGCTATTTTTCTGCGAGTTATGGCGATAAAATATTTGATGTGCTGCCACGAAAATCCCTTTTACTATCAGCAGATATAGGTATATGCTTTCAAACCAACACACCGCTGAAAGTATCAACATCACTTGGCTATAATTTTATTACCGGAGATGGCTCAAGCGGCCCGGGAACTTTATATCCTCTTTTTTACCAGCTTACTTTATCATGGAATCTGTTTGATCATAAACTGCCGCAGGTCGGCAGAAAGAAACTAAAACTATAAAACAACCATCTGAGTACTTCATTTAAAACAAACTCAAAAAACTTTTCAATGAAAAATACATTTATTGCATTTATACTTTTATTCTTATTTGCGGGTTGCAAAAAGACACCCAATATCACTGCTGATTATTTAGGCGGCGGTACCATCTTTGATTCATCTGTTTATAATCCACAGGATTTCCTGGTATCCGCATCCAATCCAAATCCTACTCCCGCTGAAGCACAAAAACCGGTAATCATTGCATGCCATGGCTATTCGGCTTCAACTTTTGAATGGAGTGAATTCAAAACATGGTCAGCAGCAAGAACTGACTATTATATTTCCCAGGTATTACTGGCGGGGCATGGCACTACGTATGCCGATTTTAAAAAATCAACCTGGCGCGACTGGCAGACGTCTATTAAGAATGAATATAATAAGCTGGTTATTGCAGGCTATAAAAATATAGATTTTGCTGCTTCATCAACAAGCTGTACCCTGTTATTGGATATGATACATGGCGGTTTCTTCAACAACGCAACTACCACTGTTCACATATTTCTTGTGGATCCGGTTGTAATCCCTTCAGATAAGTCTCTTTCTCTAATCGGAATTATAGGCCCGGTGCTTGGTTATGTAACAGCCAATGATGCGCCCGGCGAAGAAAAATATTATTACCATTATCGCCCACAGGAAACTCTTCAGCAATTAGAAGATGTATTGAATGTGGTGCGCAAAGAGTTACAGAAGGGCTTTACGTTGCCTGCAAATGTGTACTTAAAAATATATAAATCAAAAAGAGACCCGACGGCAGACCCTGTTAGTGCGGTATTAATTTATAATGGTATTAAAACCAATAACGGTAATCATATTGACCTTGATTTTATTAATTCAGATTTGCATGTGTTTACCCGTTTGAACCTGGTTCCAAATATTACCGCGCTGGACAGGCAAAACCAGTTATATGCTTTTAACGATATAATTACCCGCATTTTTTAATAACGATAAGTGAATTCTACATATTTTATTATTATGGGAGTCAGTAAGAGGAGCGTCGCATTTTGTTTCAAATAACTTAATGACATTGCTAAAAATTGATTGCACAGTTATAATAACTTTTCTATATTGTTAATATGCCGAATGCATCTTCTCCAAAAATAATTTTAATTGCTGCCTCTGAACAACATAGGGAAGATATATATAATATTCGCCATGCTGTTTATGCCGGTGAGCTTAACCAGCATTTAGTTAATTCAAGTAATCAACTTAAAGATGATCTTGATTTGGTCAACAATTATATAGTCGCTAAATATTATAACCAGGTAATAGGGTTTATAAGTATTACTTCACCAGCTTCGAAAAAATACTCAGTTGATAAATATTTTAATCGGTCCTCAATCCCATATCCGTTTGATGATTATTTGTATGAGATACGTTTGCTAACCGTAATTAAAGAAAATCGTAATAGTTATTTAGCACTTGCATTAATGTTTGCTGCTTTTCGCTGGGTACAATCTCATGGAGGCAGGTATATTATGGCAATTTGCCGTACAGATTTGATAAGCATGTATTGTAAAGCAGGGCTTCGACCTCTACATGTTAGTGCAGAATCAGGCAAAGTAACTTATGAATTGTCTGTTGCTTGTATTGATGACTTGCAAAAGATGGTGCTGAAAAAGATATGGCTGTACGAATCATTAAAAAGTAAGATAGACTGGCAACTTCCATACATGTTTTTTGCCCCTTCCGCATGTTATCATGGTGGATCTTTCTTCAAAGCTATTGGCGAGGATTTGCAAACTTTGCAGAAGGCAAAACAAATAATTAATGCTGATGTTTTGGATGCTTGGTTTCCCCCTTCGCCCAACGTTTTAAAAGTATTGCATGAAAATTTATCCTGGTTCTTGCAAACGTCTCCTCCTACGCATGCCAATGGACTTATTAAAGTGATAGCAGAAGTACGGGGAATAAAAGAGCAGTGCATTTTACCCGGTGCAGGTTCGTCTGATTTAATTTTTCTTGCTCTCAGAAGCCTGTTAAATAAAATGTCTCAGGTTTTAATAGTTGATCCTTGTTATGGCGAATACGTTCATGTTTTAAAAGAGGTTATACAATGCAGGATAACTTGGTTTACATTGAGTCGTAAGGAGCTTTTTATTCTCAATACAACTTCTTTGCTGCAGGAAATAAAAAAAGGCTATGACATGATTGTTTTAGTAAATCCTAACAGCCCTACAGGAGTGCACATTCCAAAAAATGAAATGGAGAAAATGCTTTCTCAGATACCAAATTCAACCCTTATATGGGTAGACGAGACTTATATCGAGTTTGCAGGTGCAACAGAATCTTTAGAACAGTTTGCCGTTCAAACCGAAAATATAATAATTTGTAAGTCGATGAGTAAGGTATATGCTTTAAGCGGAGCGCGGTCAGCTTACTTATGTTGCTCACAACACTTAATTGAAACTTTAAAAAGTGTTACTCCTCCCTGGGCTATTAGTTTGCCGGCCCAGGCAGCGGCTATCACTGCTCTTGGAGACCCGGAATATTACAAAGAGAAGTATGCAGAAACCCATGTATTACGCAATAAGTTGAAACAGAATCTGCTCGACCTGGGCATTACCGAAGTGGTTGACGGAATAGCAAATTTTCTACTGTTTTACCTGCCCAAAGAGTTTGGGAAAATTGACGAATTTTTAAAATATTGCAAACATAGAAACCTTTTTATAAGAAATGTAAGTAATATGGGCAAAAGCCTGGGAAAGAATGCAGTTCGTATTGCAGTTAAAGATGAAGAAACTAACAATAGAATGATTGATATAATGAAAAGAGTACTTATTAGCATCAATGAAACTTATATAAAAGATTGCGCTTCAAAAAGTGAAAATTAATAAAACAAAAAATAGTAAGATTTGAAAAAGTGGAAAACTATGTTAGGGCATGTGTTTACCCGTTTGAACCTGGTTCCGAATGTTACCGACCTGGACAGGCAAAACCAGGTATATGCTTTTAACGATATAACTACCCGCATTTTTTAATAACGGCTTTGCTAGCACAAGCCAATTAGCTGTAGTTTTAATAAAAATTATTTTTCAATCATCCTATATTAACAAAAAAAAAGCTCAACTATTGCCAGTATCGGAAATTATTATTCATGGTAAATGAACAAAAGATAAATGAGTTGCTGGAAAAAATCGACGAGGTTTCCCATGAACTTGAAAAATATCGTGAAGAAATTAATTTAATTAGAGGAGAAGTTTCGGGTATGCGATCTGAAAGTTATCCTGGAAAAGATCCCAGGCAGTTTAATAAATCTGTCCCTCACAAAACGGTATTTCCGGGCTTTGAAAATTTCATCGGTTTAAAGCTTATCAATTTCGTTGGAATAATTGTATTAATAATCGGGCTCACCATCGGCGTGAAATACGCTATCGATATAAATCTTATTTCGCCTGCTATGCGCATTATTCTTACTTATATTGCAGGTGCAGCATTATTTTTTACTTCATTAAAGCTTCGTAAAAAATATGAGTTATTCAGTATAATACTATTCAGCGGCTCCATGGCTTCTGCATATTTTACCACCTATGCAGCATTCGAATATTATGGGTTAATATCGAGATCAATAGCTTTTGGGTTAATGTTGGTTTTTACTTTTTTTACGGTTTATAATTCTCTTAAATATAACAGGCGGGAGATTGCGATTCTTGGACTGGTAGGCGCTTATGGCATTCCTTTTTTTGTGAAGGGTAATTCCGATAATGTAGTTGCTTTATTCAGCTATATTTTCCTTATCAATTCCGGCGTATTAATTATTTCATTTAAAAAATACTGGCTGTCATTAACCTACATTTCATTTTTTACTACATGGGTTATTTATTTAAGCTGGGTAATAATGTATTCCGGAAAAAATAGCAATGGAACAGCAAACTTATTCTGTTATGGTTTTTTTATTTTCTTCTTATTAAATTCTCTTGTCTTTAAAGCTGTAAAGCGTCTAAAGATAGATCCTTCAGATACTACTATTATAATAGCAAACACGATTTTCTTTTATTTTTCATTGATCATTTTATATAAAGGTGCAGGTGTAAGCTCTGTTGAAATTATTACGTTGTGTTTTGGCACCTTATATCTGCTGGCAGCAATAATTGTAAAAAAGCTTTTACCATCACAGCAACATCTTTATAATGGGCTTTTCTCCGTAGCATTAACTGCGCTGGTAGTTTTTGCAGGCATAAAATATATAGGCTTTATGCTTACTATAATATGGGTTATAATGGCAGCGATCCTATTTGTTACAGGAATGATCTTCAGGTTAAAGCTATTTCGTATTGCATCAATATTATTATTTGCTATTACACTTCTTAAATTGTTATTGATTGATAGCGCTAAATTTAATTCCGGTGAAAAAGTAATTGCTTATATATTTATAGGTATTGTTTTATTGGTCATCTCTTTCTTATATCAAAAATTTAAGAAAAATATTTTTGGAGAGCATGAAACTGAAAACATATAGTGAGCTCCAATGGTTCCCCCAGCCCGGGCGGGGGATTAGCGCTAATTGTTTTAATTTTTCGATTTATAATCTGCATGCAAATCAAGTTCTGACCGCTAAATGTTTTGCAATATATGCACCTGATGAAATTCAGCCACATTAAAATAACCGTATGAGTGATAGGCTAATTTTTTTAATAATTCTTATTACTTTTTGTCAAGTCGTCCAGGCGCAGAAGGGTGAAGTAAGTGTTTCGGCGGGGCCACTACTGTCCTTAGGGACGAAGGACGATATTAATGTTCAGCTTAAAACGGGGCTGGGCTTAGAGGTAAGTGTGCAATACAATTTTACAGATAGAAGTGCCGTAGTAGCAGAGGCCGGTCTTGCTTCCTTTAGTATTAAAAACAGAATAGGACCAGACACAGGAACAAGATATCGGGAGACAATCAACTCTTTTAAGATCGGCTACAGGTATACGTTTGGGGCAACAGGTATTTATTCAAATATTCTTTATGGAATTGATAAATACCCGGACAATTCTATAGCAGGTACTTCTACTATATCTATATTGGGAGTTGGCAGGCGTTTTACTTTGAAGAATCTATACTTTATCGATGCTGGTTTTGATTTTATTAGTAGTATATCCCCGAGATTTAATATCAAAGCTGTTTTTGGTTTACGATTACCTAAAGATAAATAATACCAATAACAGCCCGGGACAATCGGAAATCTTAAGAACTCATGAAACGTCACAAGAAAACATCCCGCTTGTAAAAAATGATACAATGAAAGTCAAACAATTCAAGTATAAAAAGATCGTATAATTATTACTTCAATAGCTTTTGCTTTTGCAATGTATACACAAATTGTTTGGGCTGTGGTGGCAACTCATAAGTACGAGGCCACATCACGATGGTGTTCAATTATTTTGCAGTACTCTTCATCATGATAAAATCTTGCAAAAAAATAACTGATATAATAGTCAAAAATGGTTGGTAAAATCTTTTGAAAGCTAATATCAGCAATAGTTATACAGAAGTTAATTGAAATTGGTTTCAATTAACTTTTTTTGTTTTCAAAAGATGACAAAAAAGATGTTGGGGATGTGG
>DASYOM010000016.1:0-18157 GCA_036007765.1 Chitinophagaceae bacterium
GGTTATAGTAATCATTCCATGTAGCGTCGCGAAAACTTCTATCAATTAAATCAAAACTGCCAAAGAAAAACTTTTGATAAGTATGCGAACTTTTATCTTCTGAAAAAGTATTTTTTTGAGGACGGCTTGCCAGCGCCGAAAGAAATATAGTAGTCAGGGAAACCAAAAAAAGGACAATAGTTGGCTTTAACAAAAATTCATTTTTATCAATCTTGCTTATTACCAACCCTAATACAATGGAAATAATGATTGTATTGACATTGATAAGCAGAGCTGCCTTGGAGTCTGCAACAGCAATAAGCTGGTTGTAGTTTCTAAAAGCAATTTTGAATAAGTCTTCTGTTTCTTTGCTTGATAAAATCTGAGGATGCTGAGGATTGTCGGAATTAGCTATTGCTGCTTTATCTGCCGTCTCAAGTTTATGAATTCGCTTTTCTAATAATTCAAAATTTTTTTCACGCTGGATACTATATTTTTCGTTCGCATATTTGGTATAATACCTTCTTTTTAAAAAAAGATCCCTGTAATATTTGAGATAAAACAATTCATCCCTTTCATTGGCTGTCAGGCGGGTTATTTCTTCTTTTAGCAGCAAAATATTTTCCAGAAAATCAGGCCAGGCAAGCCTGCTGTTAATAGCGTCGCAAACTATTTTTTGAGCTTTTGTATCCGCAAACTTATTTTCAACTGCAATAGAGACGGCAACCTTAACTATTTCCCTTTCTTCGACAGGATAATTTATTTCATTGAAAAAAGTATCTAATAAAGTGGCTGATGTTTCAGTCCATTCATTTGATATATCCTTAACTCCTGCAAAAGCAAACCATGTGGCAACAATGGCATTTTCGTTGCCCATCTTTTTTATTGACACCGATTTTGCTATTTGCATAGCTTCATCGGCTGCCATACTTTGGAAGCCATAGCTGGAGAATATATTTTCAGCAGTATTATTTTCATAATAATTTTCAGGAACTGACCTGCTGCTTTATGATAAGATATTTCTTCAGAAGTCGCTTTCATTGTATTTGTTAACCAGGTTTAGTAATTTCTATTTTTTGTTTTCTACGTTGATATCAATTATTTGAATACGCTTTTAGATTCTGCCTCGATGTTCCTAAGCCGTCAATACCTAATTCCATAACATCTCCATCTTTTAAATACACCTGGGGATTCATTCCCATGCCGACACCGGCAGGCGTACCGGTAGAGATTACGTCCCCCGGCAGAAGCGACATGAATTGGCTTAAATAAGAAACTAAAAAGGGTATCTTGAAAATCAAATTTGAGGTATTGCTGTCCTGCATTTTCTTCCCATTAACTGTTAACCATAAACGCAGATTATTTATATCTGTTATTTCATCCTGCGTTGCCATGAACGGGCCAAGCGGCGCAAAGGTGTCACAACTTTTCCCTTTTACCCATTGCCCGTTTCTTTCTATTTGAAATTCGCGTTCGCTCAGGTCATTGTGCAAACAGTAGCCTGCCACGTAATCCAGGGCATTGGATTCTGCTACATAGGAAACCTTTTTGGAAATTACTATAGCAAGCTCAACTTCCCAATCAGTTTTCTTCGAGTTCTTAGGAATAATTACAGTATCATTTGGGCCACATAATGCAGATGTGGATTTAAAAAAAATAATTGGTTCAGTGGGAATACTTCCCTTTGTTTCTTTCGCATGGTCGGCATAATTTAATCCAATGCAAATAATTTTTGATGGCCGTGCAACAGGGCTACTTAAACGTATATCTTTTGAAACTTTTGGAAGCTTGCCTTTATTAGAATCAATAAATTTTTGCAAACGGTTCAATCCATAGGACTCAAAAAAATGTTCATTATAATCTTCACCAAATTCTGAAGTATCATAATATTCATCATCAATAATAACCCCTGTTCTTTCCTTATTTATTTCACCAAAACGTATTAGCTTCATTATGATTATTTTAAAAAGTAAATTTCAACTATTTAGTTTAATAGAACCTCCATCAATCGGGTAGTCGCTGCCGGTAATAAAAGAAGCTTCATCCGAACACAAAAATAAAACCAGGTTGGCTATTTCTTCCGGCTTTGCCATTCTGCCAATTGGCTGGCTCTTCGATAATTTCTCAAACATCTCTTCCTCCTTACCCTGGTAATTCTTTTTAATAAAGTCATCTACAAAAGGAGTATGAACCCGTGCGGGAGAAATACAATTGCAACGAATACCATCATTAATGTAGTCCCGTGCAACTGATAACGTCATCGCATACACGGCCCCTTTTGTCATGGAATAAGCAAACCGATCCTGAAGGCCTACATGATTCGCTATCGAAGCAAGATTAAGAATCACGCTACTTTTATTTTTATTCATTACAGATATAGCTGCCTGCATGCAATTATAAACGCCCTTTACATTTACATTGAAAAGCCGGTCAAAATCAGCCTCAGTTGTATTTTCAACATTTCCTATGTGGGATACGCCCGCACTGTTTACAAGAATATCAACGTTGCCAATTTTCTGGAAGATTTCTTTTACCTGTTGCTGATTAGCAACATTGCACACACGCATAAATGCTACACCTCCTGCATTCTTTATTTCAGTAACAGTTGCGTTGCATGCTTCTTCATTCAGATCCATGACGTATACCTGTGCGCCCTTCTTTGCAAATAACAGAGCTACTGCTTTTCCTATCCCGCTACCGCTCCCCGTAACAACGGCTATTTTTTCTTTTAAACCGAACATGTTTTTTGCAAAATTAGTTTTTTGTAAAAAAGAACAGGCCACTCCAATAAACATTCAAAAGATATTCCTGTATTTATAATTGTATTCAGAAATCAATTAACTCAAATATTTTATCCATCAATTTCCACTTCTCACCTTCCGCGCTTCCCGGCAGTGGCTGCTGGTATTTCCACATTAATGTTTCCCATTCCTGCACTTTTCCATTTTCCTCGTCTGCATTTTGTTTTTTTTCAAAACTAAAATCATCACTTACTTCCATTATCATAAATAATCTTGTTCCATAACGGTATATCTGCATGCTTTTAATCCCGGCATTCTTTATAGACTTTATAATTTCCGGCCATACTTTTTTATGATGCTCTTCATATTGCTGTATCAGTTCCGGGTCATTTCTAAGATCGAGCGTTAAAGAATATCTTTTCATAAGGATGCTTTTACTTTATAACCAAACATTGCAAATATGAACACAACTACAAAGCAGATCAATGGAATAATATATGAAAATGGAGTTGAGTAAGATGTTGCAAGTGCGCCCATAATAAGCGGTACCAGGGCGCCTCCAACAATTGACATGATGATATATGATGCACCTTTTTTTGTATATGCTCCAAGATTTTTAACACCTAATGCAAATATCGTTGGGAACATTATTGATTCAAAAAAGAAAATAGCCATAAGCGAATAAACTGATATAATTCCCGGCGCTGCAATTACAACAAAAGACAGGGCCACATTAATCAATGCATATAATGCAAGCAGCTTATTCGGCGCAATAATTTTCATTAAAGCAGTTCCCGCAAATCTTCCGATAGTAAATAATATAAGACTTCCCGAAAGAAGGTAGGAGGCACGTTCATTATTTATACCAACATTTTTTTCAGTACAATAATTTATAAACAATGCGGCAATTCCTACCTGTGCAGCAACATAAAAAAACTGGGCCACGATTGCCCAGACAAAATGAGTATGTTGAAATAATTTTTTCCCTGCATGCCCTTTCTCATCTATCACGAGTTCTTCTTCTTTAACCTCTGGCATGGGTGTTTTAAAAAATAAAAATGCAACTATTAGTACAATGGCAGCAATAACTATATAAACATACTTCACGGTATCTAGTTCGGATGCGCCGGCCCTGGATTTAGTACCAAAAAATAACGCCCCGCCAATGATAGGGCCTATGAATGATCCAACACCGTTAAAGCTTTGAGCAAGGTTCAAACGAAATTCAGATGTTTCAGGTTTTCCAAGGACAGTTATGTAAGGGTTAGCTGCTGTTTCTAAAAAAGTTAATCCACTGGCTAAAACGAATAATGCTAAAAGAAAAAATGAAAAGCTTTCATTTTGCGCAGCCGGATAAAAGAGAATAGCACCCGAGGCATATAATAATAATCCTGTAATGATGCCTTTTTTATAACCGGCCTTTTGCATAAAATAACCTGCAGGCAAGGCAACAAGAAAATAAGCTCCAAAATAAGCAGCCTGTAGCAAAGTAGACCGCTGTTTTGTAATATTTAGTGTTTCCTGGAAATGTTTGTTTAGAACATCTAAAAGGCCATAAGCAAGTCCCCACAATAAAAATAATGAGGTTACCAGGATGATAGGCAATCTGTAGTTTCGATTATTCATATAACAATAATCCTGGCAATCGTTTAAAATTTTAAAATTGCATTTGGCCACCTAAGATAACGGTAGATATAGTATTATTAAAGAGTTTGGGCCAATAACAAATAAAATATGGAAACCAGTTTGCTATATTACCCAAAAATGCTGATCCATTCAACTATTTTAGATGCAACGCTTTACTTTTTTTAG
Organism: Chitinophagaceae bacterium; assembly: GCA_036007765.1. Taxonomy (GTDB): domain Bacteria; phylum Bacteroidota; class Bacteroidia; order Chitinophagales; family Chitinophagaceae; genus Ginsengibacter. The sequence continues at coordinate 4,533 of DASYOM010000016.1, forward strand.
AAAATAAGATCTTCAGCCAATTTTAGCCTTGTAAAATAAACCAATGAAATTAAAATTCAGGATATACACAAAATCAGATAGTTTCTTTGAACTAAAATAGTGTATTAGCCTGCACGATACTGATCTAAATTTATTATAAAGCACTATGGTATAATGACTAATTTGCTTTTTTTAATTTAATAAACTATCATAACAGAATTCAAAATAGTTATCATGAAACAATCAATCATAGTTCTATGTGTTTTCCAAACAATAGGCTGGTGTTGCAATGCGAGAATATCACAATCTTCAAGCGGCTACCATGTTGCAAAAACATTTCATGTAGCAAGCCCTGGTGGATGGGACTATCCTGCGGCAGATCCTGGTACAAATAAATTGTATCTCTCACATTCTACCCAGGTTAATATATTGGATAAGGAAACCGGCGATTCATTAGGCATCATTTCTAATACTACCGGGGTGCATGGTATCGCATTTGTACATTCATTGGGAAAAGGATATACGAGTAATGGCAGGCTAAATAATGTTGCGGTTTTCGATCTCGGCACAGGCAAAGTAATAAAACAAATTGCTACAGGAAAAGATCCTGACTGGATATTTTATGAGGGCTTTTCGAAAAAAATAATTACCAGCAATCATTCAGGTGGTGACCTTTCGGTAATTGACCCGGTAACTGATTCAGTGGTTGCAACAATACCCGTGAACGGGAATGCACTTGAAACTATAATGACTGATAATGCGGGAAAGATATTTGTAAGCGCTGAAGATAAAAGTGAAATCGTAGTGGTAGATATGATGAAGAATGCGGTAACTGATCATTGGCCTTTGTCACCGGGAGAAGGGCCGACAGGCCTGGCTATTGATGGTGCAACAAAAAGATTATTTTCCGGATGTGATAAATTATTAATTGTAATGGACGCAACCAATGGGAAGATTATTGATAAGTTATCTATAGGTGATGAATGTGATGGGGTTGCGTTTGACCCTGCTACCAAACTGATCTTTACGGCAAATGGTGAAGGTACTGTAACAGTAATCAAAGAGATCTCTGCTGACGAATTTAAAGTGATAGACAATATCCCTACAAAGAAAGGGGCAAGAACAATTACAATTGATGAAAAAACACATACACTTTATTTACCTACCGGTGATTATGAACCATTGCCCGCAAACGCTCCTGAAGGAGCAAGGCCCAAAATAGTTCCCGGGTCTTTCCAGGTGTTGGTATTGAAAAAATAAAAGACACGTTACTAAACTGATCTTTCCTAAAAAGGCACAACGGATACAAAGTTTTCTTTGTGTTCTTAGAACCTTTGTGGCATAGTTTATTTTTATACAATAAATCAATGAAAATTATAATTGCGCCAGATAAATTTAAAGGAAGCCTTACAAGTATTGAGGTATGCGATGCAATTAAAAAAGGAATTTTTGAAGCAGATAATAGTATTGAATCGTTATCATTTCCAATGGCAGATGGAGGCGACGGATTTGCTGAAGTGATGAAATATTACCTGCACACAGAAACACAATTTGTAAGGACGGTTGACCCGCTGGGAAGAAATATTTCAGCTTCTTATGAGTGGAACAAAAAAGATTTTTTTGCAATAATTGAATTGGCATCCTCCAGTGGCCTGGTAATTTTAAAAAAGGAAGAGCGAAATCCTTTGGTTACATCTACTGTAGGAACGGGCCTTTTAATAATGCATGCTATTAACAACGGAGCAAACAAAATTATACTTGGTATAGGTGGTAGCGCAACAAACGATGCAGGCACAGGCATTCTCAGTGCTATGGGTTTTACAATTTTAGATGAAGGTAATAATATTCTAAAGCCATCCGGAGAAAATTTATTGCTAATAAAAAAAATAGTTCCACCTGATTTTCTACCACCCGTGAAAATCGAAATAGCTTGTGATGTTATTAATCCTTTGTATGGGCCGGAAGGGGCTGCATATATTTTTCTCCACAGAAAGGAGCCACGCCCGAACAAGTAAAAAAACTTGACAACGGATTAAAACGTTTTTCGACAATTATAGAACAGCAAACTGGCAAAAATCTTTCAACCATTCCCGGTGCAGGCGCAGCAGGCGGCATTGCCGCGGGTTTAATGGCTTACCTTAATGTAACCCTTACCCAGGGAACTGAATTGATTATAAATGCAAGCAGCATAAAAAACTTCATTGATGATGTTGATTTCATAATAACAGGAGAAGGCAAATTAGATAAGCAAAGTTTTGGAGGAAAAACTATCAGCGCCATTACATCAATGGCAAAAGAAAAAAATATTCCTGTCGCTGCATTGTGTGGAAAGCTTGAATTAAGTGAAGCAGAATGGCGGCAGTTAGGTTTAAGCTTTGCAGTTGAAATAAATGATGCATCAATGAACGAAGAAAAGTCTATGAGAATGGCATCTGCGTTAGTAAGAGATAAAGCAAAGTCAATTGTGCCTTTACTTAAAAATATTGTATGGAATAAAGGTGGATAAAGAAGGGGATACTTTTGTCTCTTCACCGGGTAGTGTTTGGATACTTCACCTGATGCAAAATTGTTGGAGAAAATTGTTACCCGGAAACGCCCTGGAAATATGGCCTTAGGCGATCAAGAAGGAAAAACGTTGTATTTCAAGCCCCATGGCAGTCGGTATAAAATAAAAGTAAATACCTGTGGAAAATTTAGCTGGCAATAATTGTGCATATTATCTTTATTGATAAATAATCAGAAATTTTATATTGAACAATTAATAAAAAAAACTAATAATGAAAGTAGCGATTGTAACCGGAGCCTCCGGAAATATGGGACAAGCTGTTGTAAAAAAATTTATCGATGAGGGATATTTTGTTACAGGCACGATTATACCCAATGATCCTATTGCTATGGATTTTCCCCCGGATAAATTTGAAAAAGTTGTTGTTGACCTGATGAATGAAGATGATTCTCAAAAGTTCATTGACACAATTTTAGGGAAGCACGAAAGCATTGATGTGGCAGTTTTAACGGTTGGTGGTTTTGCGATGGGAAAGATAGCCGAAACAAAAACCGCTGACATCGCCAAACAATATAAATTGAATTTTGAAACAGCCTATAATGTGGCAAGGCCCGTATTTGTACAGATGATAAAACAAAATAGCGGAAGAATTTTTATCATTGGTTCAAAGCCTGGCCTTGATGCAAAATATGGAAAGGGCATGGTGGCTTACGGTTTGGCGAAATCTCTTTTGTTTCGTTTAGCTGAACTATTGAACGAGGAAGCAAAGGGAAAAAATGTGGTTACATGCGTAGTAGTGCCCAGCACAATCGACACACCACAAAATCGCCAATCCATGCCCGATGCTAGCTTTGACAACTGGGTAAAACCAGAAGCAATCGCTGATGTTATTTACTGGCATTGTTCAAAGGAATCTTCTGTATTGCGTGAACCGCTTTTGAAAGTTTATAATAATGCGTAAGTTTTAAGTTGAAAAAAAATTGAATTTTTAGTTTTTAAATATTCATAGCGCAAGAGAATGAAACACTGAAAAGATTTCTTTATAATTTCTTATCTAACTAAACGCTCATTGATAAAGCAGTATGCCTCATTCAAGCTGGATTTAATTCCGCACGTTTTCCATTAATGGTTTCAATAAGTGCATTTAATACAGACTCCAGTGATTCGATTATTTCTGTGTTGATCACCTCTCCCTTATCATTCAACTTTGTACGTACAAAAGGAATTAGCAATTTAGCACCCTCTCCTATTTTTGCATTTAGAGCTTTAAGCGTTAGGAGCATTGCTGCATGAGCTTTATCACCGCCTGTCGCGGCTGTAACTAATGCAAGAGGCTTATTATCCAGTTCTCCGGAAGATACAATCCAGTCCAACGCATTTTTTAAAGATCCGGCTACACCAAAAGCATATTCTGGTTGACAAATAAATATACCATCTGCCTGCGTAAGCATTTCCCTGAAGGCTTTCACTTCGTCAGCAACATTTTCATTATCATCAAAATGAGATAGCATACCAATTCCTTCGTATAAAATAAAATTGATTGATTCCGGAAACAGTTTTATTACATGTTTTATAATATTTGTTGCAGACGAATTATTGCGAAGGCTTCCCGAAATTGCGACGATCTTTATTTTATTTTCCATAACAAGGTTTGATGATGCAATTTCGATATTTTTCTTTTTTATTCCCGATATAAGAGTAATGTCGAATTTCATTGTCAGCATTAATGTAGATAACAATTCAGTGGTCATATCGAACTAATCTTCCTTCAAGTTCCTCGTTCTCCAATAAATCCTGGACCACTGATTTCATTTTTTCACAACCTGGGGTCAGCAATTAAATAATAATTTGCATGATAGCAAATGCACACTAATTGCCATTCTCTTATGATAGATTGTTTTACAAAGAGAATATAAAATGGATTTCGGGTTTGTCAGGTGGATGACTGATTGGGGAAGATATCGTTTTAACTTTTGGGAAGTTTGGAACTTTCTGGAAGTTATTTCTCTCCAACTACATCCACTACGAAAACAATAATTTGCCGTAATTTGTCCAACTACAAATTAAGGATGAATATTAAAATATGACCCGCAATTCAGAACTGGAAAAATGAAAAGGGCAACTTATGAATGAAGAAATAAAAAGCAATCTTTTAAAAATTGATTATGGCTTCTGAGGTAGGTAAAAATTATATTGACGTTTTGCAAGGGCTTAAAGAAAAAATCAGGCAGGCAAGATTACGTGCCACCCTCGCTGTTAATAACGAATTACTTACGGCATACTGGGAAATAGGAGACACCATTAGTAAACAGGAACAAACGGAAGGCTGGGGCAAAAAAACTATTGAAAACCTCGCAAATGATTTACAGGCTGAATTTCAGGATATGAAAGGGCTGTCGCCGCGTAATCTCCGGTATATGAGGAATTTTGCCCTGGCATATCCTCAATTTATAATTTTGCAACAAGCCATTGCAAAATTCCAGGATATTGAAAACGAGCCATTCACAATTTTGCAATGCTCCGTTGCAAAATTACCCTGGGGGCATAATTGTACATTACTGGATAAATTAAAACTTCCTGATGATAGACTCTTCTACGCTCAAAAAGCATTGCAGCACGGATGGACCCGGGATATGCTTGTAAACCAAATTGAAAGCGACTTATACAAACGACAAGGCGCACTGACCAATAATTTTCAACTCACCTTACCATCTTATGAATCTGAATTAGCCACCCAACTTTTTAAAGACCCTTATCATTTGGATTTTATTATGCTTGGTGAAGAGGCAAAAGAAAGAGATTTGGAAAATGCTTTGATGAATCAAATAACCAGGCTATTACTGGAATTAGGCGATGGATTTGCTTTTATGGGAAGGCAAAAAAAATTTGAGGCAGGTGGCAAAGAATTTTTCATTGACCTGTTGTTTTATCATACCAAACTACACAGGCATATTATTATTGATTTAAAAATTGGAGAATTTGAAGCAGAGTTTGTAAGTAAAATGAACCTCTATCTTGGCCTGGCAGATGATACCTTGAAAGGTAAAACTGATGCCCCCTCTATTGGCTTAATACTTTGCAAAACCAATAATAAAATTGTTGCGGAATATGCTCTGAGAGATACCAGCAAACCAATAGGTATAGCCGAGTATAAAATTACACAAATGTTACCTAAAAACTTAAAGGGTGAACTACCAAGTATAGAAGAACTGGAAGCAGCTTTGGAAGTTGAAGCAAAGAAATTTGAACAGCCGCTGGATCAAAAAATAAAGGATGTTTTAGCAACCCAACAAAATAAAGTTGTAGTAAAAAGGAAAAAGAGATGATTCAAAAATTTTATGATCTCAACGAAATAAACACTTAGGTTTTCAGTTAAGGGCTTTTGTTCAAACTTATTCCAAAAGTTCTGTTAATGCTCCTGCCACATAAACCTTTCTCACTACATTTGATTTCTTTTTTCTTCAACTTCAACCGAAACGATAATCATATTTCTACATTCCAAGCAGATTGTAAAAAAATTTACAATGGAAGGATATGTGAAAGATTTTAATCATAGAAAAAAATCACATCGTTTTGAAATCAAACTTTTATCGTTTTTTAATTGGCTGCGCAGGCTCAGATGAAGACATTCTTAAGAAATGCCGGCGTTCGGAACATATTAAACATGCAGGCTTTGGCGCGCTGGTATTGGTTCCGGCTGCCCTTGGATTATTTTCCATGACCTATGCGATCTCTACGTTTGTAACAAGCCCTTACTTATATATACTTGCCGGCCTTGTATGGGCATGCATCGTTTTTATTTTCGACAGGTTCATTATTTCTTCCTTCCGTAAGAAGGGTTCTGTACTGAAAGATGTGACGTCACTTACCTTTTTATCGCGGCTTGTTTTTTCGGCATTTGTTGGGATTGCTGTGGCGCATCCTTTGATACTGCTTTACTTTCATGAAAGCATTGATGTGAATATGGATGAAGTGGCACATGCAAAAGTGGATAGCATTGAAAATGTTTTTAAGGTTCAAAAACAAAGTTTACAAAGTCAAACTGATACACTCGGCAATAATTTAAGAGGCCTGTCAGATACCATTCATTTGCAGGAAGGAATTCTGCACGACGAGATAAAAGGAGTTGTAAGAGGCGATGACAGAACGACGGGCAAATCAGGCGAAGGGCCAACTTTTAAGTACGACACTGCTTACCTGAACAGGTTGTATTATGACCTTGTGCAAACAAAAAAATCGAACGAAGCAAAAAAAAATTGAGAATACTATTGCGCTGGCAAAGCTTGATTCCGCAAGAGCATCAAAAATAAACCGGCTCACTTTCAGCCATGATTACCTCGAAAGAGAAAAGGCATTAAGCCGGCTTTCTGATGGCAACAGTATCATACGAATCACAACGTGGTTCTTAATTATATTTTTCATCCTGGTAGACATTTTAACAGTTACCTGGAAAGGCTTGACGAGCAAAGGCCCGTATGATGAATATTTGAATGAAATAGAATTGACAATAAGAAATGATGTACAGGAAAACGTGATTGATTCTGAAACAAAACTGGAAATACATAAACTGAATAAGGAAAAAGAATTAGCTGATCATATTGAAAGTTTACGTGTAGAAGAGCCTGAACGTGAGTTTAGCAGCATTTAAAAAAGAAAATTGTAAGTAATCACTTGTTGCAATAAAGATATTTGTTATCAGATAATAATTTACAGGAATACTCTACTGCATCAGGATGATAATTTTCGCTCTACTTTTTCCGGCTTTTAAAATTATGACTACAAGTATTGAAACCCGGTTAATGCACCCTCACGATTTGGTATGCCTTCACAAAATATGTTGTGAGGCTTATAGCCAAAACTTTTATCAGCATTGGGAGCCGGCAGGATTAGAGAATTACCTGGAAAATGTATTTGGTATTAATGTTTTAAAAAATGAGTTAGATTGCACAGAAATTCGATATCACGTGGCCATCATAAAACATGAGCCTGTTGCCTTTATGAAACTGAACTTATCATCTAACCTGCCAAACCATAATCCCGAGGCAGGCATTGAACTTGAAAAAATTTACATACTGCCACAATTCAAGAGAAAAAAAATAGGCAAGAAATTGCTTGACCTTGCATTTGAAATCGCCGGGATAAATAACAAAGAAATATTGTGGCTTGCAGTAATTGATACTAACATAGAAGCTATTGCGTTTTATGAAAGGGCAGGATTTACGTTTCATAATAAAACTCATGTTAATTGTCCAAAATTTAAGCAGGAATTAAAAGGGATGTGGAGAATGTATTTTGATTTATCAAAAGAAAAGGTACTCGCCTGAAAAAAGCTTAGTAACCATGATTAGGTTATGAACCGAAAGAAAAAAAGAAATGTTACACAAAAGATATAATTACAAAAGGCCATTGACTTTGGGGGTCATTTTTTTTATTATTTTCTTAAGAACCAATACTGTTTATCCGGATAGTAAGGAAAGAAATGATATTCTTACCAAATCAAGCCATGCATCAGAAAATATCAAAGCTTATATGGCTTTCAACAGCAATTCTTATTCTAAAGAATCTATTTTATACAGCCTTTACCACCGCCTGATTTCCCAATTTCAATAAGCCTGACAGCCCCGATACTGCTACAATAATTTTTTGTTCCATGCGACTATCTTTATTAATACCCTCTGCTCCATTTCACGATATGTAAATTTTAAATAGCATATTTACATTAAAAAATGAAGCGATCACTTTTAGCTTTTTTATTATTTGGATTGACAACTTTTGCTAATGCACAACCATCTCAACCGGACAGCACACATTTAGCTAACATCGTATCAAAAGCGAAATCAAAAGCTTTCAAAGATTCTTTAGAAAAACTTTTTGCATCAAAAGCAATTTATCCCCTTATTAAGGCCAGTAAATGGAGTGGCGTAATTCCTGTAAATAACGCTGATGAAAAACCTGATATAAACCAGCAATACAAATTATTGATGGAAGTAACTACAGGAATTGGTGATTCCGCAAAGGAAATCAATGAAGCCATTGCCGAAGTGGGCCGGCTACTGAATATTCATATCGCTGCGGGTATCCCACAAAACAATATTAATATTATTGTGATTGCTCATGGCCCTGCATTAAAATCTTTTTATACTAATACCGCTTACAAAGAAAAATTTAAAGTTGATAATCCAAATATTATTTTATTCAATGAGCTTTTAGCAGCGGGTGTAAAATTTATCGCATGCGGGCAGGCAATGGCTTTTCAAAATATTAATAAAGACCAATTACTTCCTTGGGTTAAAATCGCTTTATCTGCACAAACGGTACTTACGAATTACCAACTTAAAGGATATATCTATAAAAAAATAGTGGTTGATTGATTAACACTATTACAGATTTATACAACTTCATATATTTTTCACTGCATCATTCACAACCAAACTTATGTGCAGGCAGATTGCATTATACTGTGCATATGGCAGCAGGAGCCCGGGTATGATATATCTTACTCGTTAATCATAGATAATCTTATGTAACGATATTTCATATCTTGTGTTTACTATTTATCATTTAATTATTAAAACTATCAAATGAAATTATTCATTGCTTTTTTGGTGCTTTCAACGATCTTTATCTCTTGTAACAGAAAGGCCGAAAATGAAACATCAACAAAAACACTTATTCCATTGCAGGGAACATGGAAGCTACTTTCCGGCACTACTATAGAAAAAGGTAACAGCATTGTTACTGATTACACAAAGGACAAGGAATTTATCAAGATTATTAACGATACTCATTTTGCTTTTTTAAGCCATGATCTCAATAAAGGAAAAGATTCTGCGGCTGAGTTCTCTTCCGGAGGCGGCAGTTACTCACTTGCTGATAGCCAATACACTGAACATTTACAATATTGCAGTGACAGGCAATGGGAGGGCAATTCATTTGATTTCACCATTACTATAAGTGGCGATACTCTAACTCAAAAAGGTATTGAGAAGATTGCAAACATTAGCGTAGACAGAATAAATATTGAAAGGTATTTAAGAGTAAAAAATTAAAGTTGACATCATTTCTTTATTCAATTCAATTGAATTGAAAAATTTTAACATACAAAGCGAAATACAAATATTGACGTGAAATATCGGGCAGTAAAAGTTTTATTTTAAAATGGATTATAAACAAAAAGATTTTTCTAAATTCGGCGCTGATTGTTTCCCCGGCTTCGTTGGGATTGAGGTTGTTCAAGTCGCAAAAAAATTTTGGTAAAGCACGGATGGAAATAAAAAATTTACATTTCGCTCGTAATGGTTATTTACATGCAGGCAGCATAGTTACTTTGGCTGATACAATAGCCGGTTATGCCTGTCTTTACAATCTACCGGATAAAGGAATTTCATTTACTACTATTGAATTGAAATCAAACTTTTTAGGTTCAATTAAAATTGGCGCTGTTAAAGCAGAGGCCACCCTTCAGCATTCAGCATTCAGGAAAGACAACACAGGTGTGGGATGTGACTATTAAAAATGAAGAGAATGAAAAAATAATAGCGTTGTTCAGATGCACGCAATTGATATTGTATTAAGAATATATTTCTAAGAATCAATTTGGGATTTTCACTTCACTAAACTGGATGATGGTTTCGATATCTGTATAGTTTGATATATCCGCCGTCAATATTTCTGCATGCGGCATAAATGCTGACTCGAATGCTTCCATGGAATCATAAAGAAAATGACACATTGCAATATATGTGTGCTTTGTTCCCGGCAAGCCGCTTATACCAAAATCAACCTGCACATTTTTTATAGCATCACCCTGCAACTTCATTGACATCGGCATGTGTGTATTGATGTAATAATCTTTATCAAATTTTTTGCCTTCGAGGTTGGGGTAGAAAATACTAAGCTTTATCATTGCCGGTAATTTATTCTAATGTGCTACTTATTGGTTGAAGATACGAAGTTGATTTGTCTTTTACGTTTTCGGAACGCATTGAATTCATATACTTTATACCTTTTCCGAAAAATATTTCAACGCAACTTTATATTACCATTTCAATAAGCCAGCGATGTCCCAATGGGTCCATTACTTCACCCTGGCGATAGCCATAGTCATAACTTTTTGCAGGCGAAGTTTCCGTGGCGCCTGCTGCCAGTGCACGAGCCATTACTGAATCTACATCAGCTACCATCAGCCCGATTGTGGTGGTAACACCATTATATTTCCCCGGGCTAAAAGTACTGCCATCATAAGCTTCTTCATGAAAATGGAACATGGCGCCATCAATAAACATCTCCGAAACATGTATACTGCCGTCATCGTTAGTGATATGCTTTGTTTCAATGGCGTCGAAAGCATTTTTATAAAATTCAAGATCCATAGTACCATGGCTGATGGCCAACTGGGGTACAAAAGCTGTCTTAGGAATATCTTTCATAAAACTATTTTATGTTTTAGTATATAATGTATCATTTTCTTTTGAAAAATAAATTTATGAAGTTTTTGTATTATTAGTAACCACTCAAATGCGGCACCTGTCCGGGGAAGATGAAGTTACGTTTATTATGATTTGTTTATTGAGAACTGACAGACAAAATAAAAAGAATTGGATCATTGAAAAAGATCGGAAGCGATTGGAATTTATTATCGCTAATTTTTATCCTAAAGACCGGAAGTACTAATACTCTAACAGTACCCAACAATAGATGGAAGAATTATAAGCTACAAACTTAAATGGACAGTTGTTCGGGGAGGGTAAGCAATTTTCAGCTAATTACTAATCATCAACTTTTATTTTTATTTTCATCATCGGTTAGCCGGTGTCACGGAATACAATTTCTCAGCAGCGCAAAGCCTTGTTCGTTATCTAGAACTAAACTCCACTCAACACCCCGTCTTCAATTTCCTTCTCCACTTCCATACAATTCATATTCCTTTATAATACGCAATATTTCTGCAACCCCCCATGCCTGTGCAACACAACCCCTGGGATGATGCGGAGGTTCTGCATCAAAAATTTCTGATACGCTGCCAATGCATCCTTCATTGAGGTGGTATTTAAAATCGTTAATTACTTTTTGAGCATCAATTTTCCCTTCGTCACCTTTTACTTTCATAATTGCATCTACATAAGGCCCCAATAACCAACTCCATACGGTTCCTTCATGATAAGATGAATCTCTGTGCCATGGATCTCCTCCATACACTGGAATATAATGCGAATCGCTTTTTGGCAAGCTCTTTAACCCTACTGGTGTGTATAATTGTTCTTCTACAATTTTAAGAACTGCTTTAGCCTGTTCGCCTGCAATCAATTCAAATGGAAGGCTGATTGCAAATAATTGATTAGGCCTTATTGTATTATCAGGATTGCCCGAAGGGTCAATTACGTCGTATAAATAATTACCTTCTTCATACCAAAATTTACCGGTAAAACTTTGCCTCGCTTTTTCAGCCCTTATGTTTACCAGTAAAGCATCATTTTCCTGGTTGTTCAATTGTAATAATTCTGAAAATACTTTTAAAGCATTGTACCATAGCGCCTGTATCTCTACCGGCTTTCCCATGCGGGGCGTTACAACCCATGTCCCAATGCGTGCATCCATCCACGTGAGTTGCTGTCCTTCTTCACCAGCATACAATAAGCCATCTTCATCCACATGAATGTTATATCGTGTACCACGAAGATGCCAGTCAATGATCTCTTTTAGCACAGGTAAAATTTCATTAAGTACAAATTCTTTATCCTTTGTCTGCTGCAGGTATTTATACACAGCGATGAAATACCAAAGTGTGCCGTCGACGTTATTGTATTCCGGCTCCTTCCCGTTATCCTGGAAGCGATTGGGCAACATCCCCATACTAATAACTTTTGCGAATGATGAAATAATTTTCTTTGCATCATCATACCTTCCAGTGCTTAAACACAGGCCGGGCAATGATATCATGGTATCCCTTCCCCAGTCTGTAAACCAGTGATAGCCTGCAATAACGGTTTTCAAATCTTCACCTCGCGTTACAATAAACTGGTCAGCAGCTAATACTAATTGTTGAAGTGTTTCATTATCGATGACATCTTTAATTAATACTTCTCTTCTTGTCATTTCTTTTTGAAACAATTCTATTGCATCCCTTTCTTCAAGCTTCTCCGTAGATACAATAATTCCCAATGTATCACCTTCATTGAATTCAACATTAAATTTACCTTGTGCAAATAAATCTTCAATAAAATCAAGGCCACGGTATTGCTCTACCCTGTAGTTAAAATTATAAAACCATTGCGGCCCCGCGTGATAATTACCGCCAGGTATTTTTATGAATATATCAGGGGTGCCTTCATATGCTTTTGTTTTAAAAATATTATTGTCAAATGATGCATGCCTGTTTATTGCATCATTGGCATGCATCAAGCTGTGATAGTTTCTTACAGAAAGCAAGGGTAATAATTCAAGAGTAAATGATTGATTTGCCTTGAGCACCTCATAAATTATTACAACCGTATTTTCGCCATGAACCATTGCAATTGTTTTCTTCAACTTTATTCCACCTGCTTCATAAATAAATTCTGGAAGCAAATTTTTTGTAAATGACGATAAATACTGATACCCCTTTGGAGAAATCACCTGGCCATAATTATTGGTACCTAATTCAAATCTCTCATGCCCCGTAATTATTGTCTCATCTAATTTCGATACTAATGACATTCTTTCTGCAGGTGGCACAGTTGCTGCAACAAGCAGACCATGATAACGACGTGTATTGCAGCCAATAACTGAAGAACCGCTCCAACCGCCCAGCCCGTTGGTTTCGAGCCATTCATTTTGTATGGCTTGTTCGTAATTTTCGAGGATTTGTTTATTGAGTTGTAACATGATTTGCCTCTCCTCCCGATAGCTATCGGGGCCCTTCCCTAGGAGAGGGACAAGGATTTGTTAGAAATTTTTAATCAATAGTTATTTCGGAAAGCATCTTCTCTTTATCTGTAATTTCTTTTTTGTTTCTTCCTGGCTGCAATAATTTGGCAACTAATCCCGTCCAGCCTGTTTGATGGGATGCTCCTACTCCCCTGCCACTATCCCCATGAAAATATTCATAGAATAAAATATAATCATTGAAATTAGGATCACCTTGTAATTTTTCATTGTCACC
>DASYOM010000017.1:0-9709 GCA_036007765.1 Chitinophagaceae bacterium
GCTTAGCACCATTTTTTTTAAATCTTCATCAGCATCTTTAGATGCCTGTACCATAACAAGAGTTGATATAGCCTCAATATTTTCATCGCTCATGCCTTTAAGGGCAGGGTTGGAATGAAGCGTTTTTATGAGCGCCTCTGAATTCACCTGCTCGCTTTTTAACAGAGATGCGGACTTTACAATTACATTTTTGAATTCAGGTTTTATTATTGGCATAGCATTTTTGTAAAATGCATCGGCATCGGGTGGCATAGCCATCGGGACTTGCGCAATACTTTGATGTGTACTAACAATGCAAAGAAAAAGTAGAAAACTTTTCATATTGTTTATTTTAGTGCGAAATACAATTTGTTTTTTGAAAAGAGTAGCTTATAATATAACGAATGAAATCTTAAAAAATTGAAAGCTCCCTTTTTTTATTTGCTAATCATTTACTAAAAAATGCTGTTATCTTAAACTCGAAAGGTTGGCATAGTATTCACTGCTACCCGTAATTATCCCGGGCGAAAAAAATTATGTGAAAACAGATTTTTACTAAAGTCAAAAATGGACTGACGGCGTTAATAAATGGGTAAAGAAGTCGGCAATATGCTTTATCTATGATGGGTGTCAACATATTACTAAACTAAAAATAATGAATACAACTGAGCATAAAAGATTAAAAAGAAATGCAAAGGAAGATGTGCCGCTGGAATTGTGGGGGCCTTACTTGAGTGAGAGGCAGTGGGGAACTGTGCGGGAGGATTATAGCGAAAATGGAGATGCATGGAATTATTTTCCACACGATCATGCGCGCAGCAGAGCTTATGTATGGGGAGAAGATGGGCTTGCCGGTATTTCGGATATATTCCAAAATATGTGTTTTGCAATCGCATTATGGAATGGTAAAGATCCTATACTTAAAGAAAGGCTTTTCGGGCTAAGCAATGCCGGGGGAAATCATGGCGAAGATGTGAAGGAGTTATATTATTACCTCGATAATATTCCTTCACACTATTACATGAAATATCTCTATAAATATCCCCAGGTAGCCTATCCATATTCGGAGCTACTTGAAAAAAATCAAAATAAAAATAAGGACGAACCTGAATTTGAAATTCTAGATACCGGCATTTTTAATAATAATGAATATTTTGATGTTTTTATAGAATATGCCAAAAATAATAGTGAAGATGTTTTTATAAAGATAGAAATCATAAACAGGGGCAATGAAACAGCTCCACTCACTGTGCTCCCGACATTGTGGTTTCATAATAAATGGCAATACGAGGATATAGTGGAAAAACCATCCATTGATCTGTTGAATAATTTTTCAGTGCAGGCGGTGCATCCAAATCTTGGAAATTATTATCTCTACTTCCCCGAACCAGCGCATGTTTTGTTTACTGAAAATGAAACCAATTTTAGAAAATTATTTAACAGGGAAAATACCACCGAATTTGTAAAAGACGCCTTTCATGATGCTATTATTAATGGTAAGGATTTTGAAAAGCTGCAAGAGAAAAAACAGGGAACTAAATTTTCTCCAGTCTATAGATTTGAAATAGGACCAAAAAAATCCGAAACAATTTATCTAAGGCTGACGAAAGAAAAAAGCATTAATGCATTTCCTAAAAATTTTGAAAAAATTTTTGATAAGAGAAAAAAGGAAGCTGATGAATTTTACAATGCTTTATATCCCGGGCAATGTAATGAGGACTATCAAAATATTCAACGCCAGGCCTTCGCAGGCCTTTTATGGAATAAGCAATATTATCACTATGACATAGAACGGTGGCTTAATAAAAGCGATGGCATTTCACCCTTATACGAGCAACGCAAGCATGGCCGTAATCACCTATGGAAATACTTAAAGAACCAGGATGTAATGTCAATGCCCGACAAATGGGAATATCCCTGGTATGCCGCCTGGGACAGTGCTTTTCATTGCATTTCTATGTCGTTTATTGATCCTGTTTTTGCAAAACACCAGTTACTTGTATTAATGCGGGAATGGTTTATGGACCCCCAGGGACAATTGCCCGCTTACGAATGGGACTTCAGTGATGTAAATCCTCCCGTACATGCCTTTGCAGCCTACGAAGTATATAAAATCGAAAAAAAAATTCATGGGATAAATGATGTCCATTTCTTGAAACGGGTTTTTCAAAAGCTCATCATCAACTTTACATGGTGGATCAACCGTAAGGATGCTGACGGGAACAACATTTTTGAAGGCGGATTTTTAGGCCTTGATAATATAGGATTGTTTAACCGTAGTATGATCCTTCCTGGAAATATGTTACTGGAGCAGGCTGATGGCACGAGTTGGATGGGAATGTATGCCGTCGGCATGATGGACATCGCACTGGAAATTGCAATGCATGATGATTCGTTCCAGGATACGGGCACAAAATTTTATGAGCACTTTGTAATAATCGCGGAAGCTCTTAATGAGCTTGGTCTTTGGAATGAAGATGATAAGTTTTTTTATGATGTACTTTCTATAAATAAATCAGAAGCATTTCCACTAAAAGTTCGTTCTGCAATCGGCCTTATTCCACTTTTTGCTGTTTCTATAATTGAAAAAGAAGTTTTTGATAAACTTGATGATTTTAAGAAAAGAGTTCAATGGTTTAGAAAATACCGCATTGACAATCACAAATATTTGCCCAGCCAGGAACAGGATGTGGATAAGTGTGTTTTACTTTCACTTGTACATAAAGAGAGAATATCAGATTTGCTCGAAAGGTTTCTTGATGAATCAGAATTTTTATCTCCCGGAGGAGTACGTGCATTGTCTAAATTTTACGAGCAAAACCCATACACTTTAGAAAATGGAGATATGAAGTATTCTATTCAATATGACCCGGGTGATTCTACGTCCGGCATGTTTGGTGGAAACTCAAACTGGCGGGGTCCTGTGTGGATTCCATTAAATTTTATGTTCATAAATGCCTTAAAAATTTATGGAGAATTTTATAGAGATGAATTTAAGGTTGAATGCCCTAAAGGTTCCGGGATATATCTCACGCTCCGGGAAGTGGCAAAAGAAATGACACGAAGGCTTATTCATATTTTTGAAAAGAATGATGAAGATGAGAGGCTGGTATTTGGTCCCTATAACTGGTTTTATAAACGGGAAGAGAATAAGGAACTGATCTTATTTCATGAATATTTTCATGGCGATACCTTAAAAGGCCTGGGCGCCAGCCATCAAACCGGGTGGACTGCTCTTATTGCAAACTTATTGTACGATTTTAATGAGAAAGAATAATATATATCAATATTGATAAAAACTTCAAACCTCATTGCATTCCTTTTAGCCCCTCAACTAGAAATTATTATATAAATCTTTCCCACAATAGTATAACAATCTCCCACAGTATGTAGCGTAACTTTGTTTATTTAAAATTATACAAGGATGTCGGAAATTATTGAATTACCATTATCAGGCGTGGAGAGCGAACATTGTGCTTTGATCGTTGACAAAGGGCTTGACAAAGTTGAGGGGATCATAAAGCATAAAGTAGAATTAAACAATCATAAAGCAATAATTGAAACAGATAATGAAGAATCTGTAACAAAAGCTGTTAACGCAATACGCGGCCTCGGATATGATGTTGATACAGTTAAGAAAAGCTTTCCGGTAACCGGTTTAAGTTGCGCTTCCTGTGCTGTAAGTGTAGAAAGTATGCTTAGAGCAGAACCGGGTGTTATCAATGCCTCGGTAAATTATGCCAATAGCGTTGCCAATATTGAATACATACCAGGAATGGCGGATATAAGCCATTTTAAAACATCAGTTCAATCTATAGGTTATGATATAAATATAGATAATAGCCTGCAGGCCGCTGAAGAGCTGGAAAAGCAACATAAAAAAAATTATCAAAAGCTTAGGCAGCGTGCTTTTCTCTCAATGGCTTTCTCGATACCCATAGTAGTTATCGGGATGTTTTTTATGAGTATTCCTTTTGCAAATTTTATTATGTGGGTATTGGCAACCCCTGTAGTGTTTTTTTTCGGAAAACAATTTTTTATAAATGCATGGAAGCAGGTGAGGCGCCGGAGCGCTAATATGGACACACTTGTGGCACTAAGTACAGGTATTGCATATTTGTTTAGTGTATTCAATACTTTGTTCCCGACTTTTTGGGCATCGAGGGGCCTTGAAGCACATGTATATTTTGAAGCAGCCTCTGTAGTAATTGCTTTCATATTGTTAGGGAAAATGCTTGAAGAAAAAGCGAAGGCTGGGACTTCAACTGCTATAAAAAAATTGATAGGGCTACAGCCCAAAAATGTTGTTGTTCTTGATGAACATGAAAATGAAAGAGTTATAAAAATCTCCGAAGTTCAAATCAATGACCATGTTCTTGTGAAGCCTGGAGAGAAAATAGCAGTCGATGGAAAGGTTATTTCAGGAACTTCTTATGTTGATGAAAGCATGATTTCAGGCGAGCCTGTTCCTATCTTAAAAGAAAAAGATAATGATGTATTTGCAGGAACTATCAATCAAAAAGGAAGCCTTGTTTTTAAAGCGGTGAAAGTTGGTGGAGAAACTTTGCTGGCGCAGATTATAAAGATGGTTGAGCAGGCGCAGGGTAGTAAAGCGCCTGTACAAAGGCAGGTTGATAAAATCGCCGGAATATTTGTTCCTATTGTAATCACCGCATCTGTTGTTGCATTAATCGCATGGATAATTTTTGGTGGTGCCACAGGATTTTCACATGGCATGCTGGCAATGGTAACAGTGCTTGTTATTGCCTGCCCCTGTGCGCTTGGCCTTGCAACGCCCACTGCAATAATGGTAGGGATAGGCAAGGGAGCAGAAAATGGCATTCTTATTAAAGATGCGGCAAGCCTCGAAATATCTAAAAATATAAATACAATCATTTTTGATAAAACCGGAACCATTACAGAAGGGCATTTTGAAGTAGTTGAAATTGTATGGGATAATGCAGATGCTGAAAAAAAATACGCCCCTGTTTTATTAAGCAGCGAGTCCCGCTCCGAACACCCCATTGCAGAAGCAGTTGTCAAATATTTATCAGCACTCAAAACGGAAGTTATTATTCCGGATCATTTTGAAAGTATAACTGGCTCAGGATTAAAAACGACTTATCAAAATGAAATATTTTATACAGGAAATTTAGCATTAATAGAAGAGGAACATATTGCTATTTCCGGCGCATTTAAAACAAAAGCTGATCAATGGCTCGAGGAAGCGGGAACAGTTATATGGTTTGCTAATGAAAAGCAAGCCCTCGCGGTAATTGCTTTAGCAGATAAAATAAAATCAACTTCAGTAGAAGCAGTCAGCGGATTACAAGAGATGGGCATTAATGTGTATATGCTTACAGGCGATAATGAAAAAACTGCTGCTGCGATTTCCAAAAAAACCGGGATACAAAATTTCCACGCAGAGATGAAGCCGCAAGACAAATCAAATTTCATAAAAGAATTACAGGCTAAAGGAAATGTGGTAGCAATGGCCGGAGATGGCATCAACGATAGTGCGGCACTCGCACAGGCAGATGTAAGCATCGCCATGGGAAAAGGAACTGATATTGCGATGGATGTTGCAAAGATTACGTTAATCTCATCAGACCTGAATCATATTCTGAAAGCAATAAAACTTTCAAAGCTAACTACAAGGGTTATACGACAAAACCTTTTCTGGGCTTTTATTTATAATATCATAGGCATACCAATTGCTGCCGGTGTACTCTATCCTGCAAGTGGTTTTTTATTAAGCCCGATGATAGCAGGTGCTGCAATGGCGTTAAGTTCGGTATCGGTAGTAAGTAATAGTTTACGTTTAAAATGGACAAAGCTGTAGTTTTATAACGAGAATTGATCTGAAAGGAGAATATTGATACTTTAGAGTTCAGAAACATTCTTCAGTATTTGAAAGTAAACGAAAGAAAATGCCGCCCGGTCACAATCATAATCATGCTCATCATTCGCATTCAATCGACCCGGGGGATAATACGCCTCCATTTATAATTGGAATTGCCTTAAACATTTTATTTGTTATAATAGAAGTAATTGCAGGTATTGTAAATAACTCCATGTCGTTACTTACTGACGCAGGCCACAATTTAAGTGATGTCGCCAGCCTTGTTTTATCACTCCTGGCATTCAGGCTGGCAAAAAAAAGCTCGACGAATAAATTTACATATGGCTATAAAAAAACTACGGTGCTTGCTGCATTTTTTAATGCAGTGCTTCTCTTAATCGCTATTGGCATACTCGGTTTTGAATCGATAAAACGATTGATAAATCCTACAATTGTGAGTGGAGGCATAATTGCCTGGGTGGCGGGTGCCGGTATAATTGTAAATGCAATCACTGCCTTATTATTTTTTAAGAAAAGGAAGACAGATCTGAATATTAAAAGCGCCTACCTGCATATGCTTAGCGATACACTTGTCTCCGTAGGTGTAGTAGCCGGGGGTATTCTTATAAATTATACTGGATGGAATTGGGTTGATCCCGTAATCGGCCTTATTATAATGATCGTAATTCTTGCGGGTACGTGGTCGCTTCTTACCGAGAGTTTCAGGCTTTCGGTTGATGCGGTACCGCCTGACATAGATATAAAAGAAATAAAAGAAATTATTATAAGGCAGCCAAATATCTTGGAGGCACATCATATTCACATTTGGGCACTTAGTACCACAGAAAATGCCCTTACAGCGCACATTTCTTTAAGTGAAAATATTGACTTCAATGAAAAAATGAAATTGGTACAAAATTTAAAGCATAAACTAATGCATCACAAAATTCATCACAGCACTATTGAAATCGAAACGGCAGAATCTGATTGTGAAGAGAAGGAT
The DNA here is from genome assembly GCA_036007765.1 of Chitinophagaceae bacterium. Taxonomy (GTDB): domain Bacteria; phylum Bacteroidota; class Bacteroidia; order Chitinophagales; family Chitinophagaceae; genus Ginsengibacter. Next base: position 6,825 of record DASYOM010000017.1, read on the forward strand.
TGTTAGCTTCGTAAAGCTTGCATAACTATGTGACATAAATTTATGCCAGCTTTTTTCAATTTATTCATTTGTAGAAATTATAAAGTAACACTTAAATTAATTTTATGGAAGACAAAGTAAACAAACACAATCTACTCGTATTTGCTGAACAACGCCTTGATGAACACATTGCAGAACTAAATACTCGTTATGAAGGGAGGACGATGGCATCGGATGATGAAAAGAAAAAAGCCTTTGAAACACATTATAATATGTTTACAGCTGAGCTTGAAGAAAAAAGCAAGGAGCTGGGGGATGAGGAAAATGATAAACAGGTAATAAAAGATTACCAGGAAAAATTTAGAAAAGCACTTCCTTAATAATCTATTAAGGCATGGCCATCGTTAATACCATAAGTAAATTTTTCTGGAAAATATTTAAGGCAATTTTTGTAAGAAAAAAAGATTGTTGCAAATAAAGATGCAAGTAGCTGTACAAACCTTTTTTAGACAGGTCAACAGCTACATTAATTAATATATGAGTATAATAATTTATCACTATTGATTTCAAAACAATGATATCGGTTTGGCTAACAAATGATTAATTAAAAGTGTCATTATACATTACCATCCAAAATATTCCTTTGCATTATAATAGCATATATGCTCAATAATTTTTCCTGTCCATTTTATATCGTTTGGCAATTCTCCATTCTCTATTTCACTACCAAATAAATTGCAAACAATCCTGCGGAAATATTCGTGACGGGGAAAAGAAAGAAAGCTTCTTGAATCCGTTATCATTCCAACGAATCTGCTTATTAAACCCATATTCGACAGGGCGTTCATTTGTTTGGCCATGCCATCTTTCTGATCAAGAAACCACCACGCTGAGCCAAATTGAACTTTACCTGCTATGCTTCCATCATTATAATTACCTGCCATGGTTGCGATCAGTTCGTTATCCGATGGATTTAAATTATAGAGTATAGTTTTCGTTAACTGGCTAGTGGAATCAAGCCTGTCGAAAAATTTTGATAATGCCCTGCCATGTTGAAAGTCACCAATTGAATCCCATCCTGAATCTGGTCCGGACAATGTCAGCATTCGCTGGTTGTTGTTTCGCAATGCACCTATATGATATTGCTGCACCCATGCCTTTTCATGATCCCAAATTGCAAAGACATAAAGCATTGCGGATTTGAACTTAAGCCTTTCCTTTCCCGAAAGTTCTGTGCCTGAACGAATCTTATCAAAGATTACATTAATTTCCTCATCAGTATAATGTTCTGCATACAAATATTCCAGACCATGATCAGAAACAGTGCATCCCATCGATGCAAAAAAATCATGCCTGCTCTTTAATGAATCAAGGAATGACTGGTAGGAATGGATGCTTACATTACTTGCCGCTTCTAACTTCGCGAGGTAAGAATTAAATTCATTCACATCATCTACTTTCATTGCATTATCTGGCCTGAAAGCCGGAAAAACTTTTACCTCAAATCCATCGTCTTTTATTTTTTTATGGTACGCCAGGGAATCAACAGGATCATCTGTGGTACATACAACTTCCACATTCATTTTTTTAAGCAGGCTCTTTACTGAATATTTTTTTGATTGCAATTTTTTTGTACAGTATTTATAAATCTTCCTGGCGCTTTTAGCATCCAATAGTTTATCTACCTTAAAATATCTTTGAAGCTCAAGATGTGTCCAGTGGTATAGTGGATTACGTAAAGTATATGGAACTGTTTCCGCCCACTTTTCAAACTTTTCAAAGTCAGTTTTACTACCTGTGCAGTAGCTTTCATGAACACCATTTGTACGCATCGCACGCCACTTGTAGTGATCACCATACAACCATATTTGCGTAAGGTTTTCAAAATTTATATCGTCTGCAATTTGTTGAACCGTGAGATGGCAATGGTAATCTATGATGGGAAGATCCTTTGCGAAATCATGGTACAGCCTTTCCGCCGTTTTGGTTCCCAATAAAAAATTCTTATTTAAAAACTTCTTCATAAAATCATATTAGTTTGTCGATTTGCCACAAAGACGCAAAGGCACAAAGAAACACAAAGGTTTTTCTTAGCGACTCTTCGAGTCCTTGTGTCTTAGTGGCGGCTCTTCTACTAAAGGCTTACGCCCCGCTTCCATGGAATAAAATCATTTTGCAAATGCCTCACTGCGCTCACTTCAATTTCGCCACTGGCAACCTTTATTACATACTCTAAAATCCGTTCACCGGCCTGTTCGATAGTTTCGCTGCCTTCGATAATTGTACCGGTATTTATATCAATGATGTCATTCATCTTGTTATACAAAGTTGTATTGCTGGAAACTTTTATAACAGGTGCTACAGGATTTCCGGTAGGTGTACCAAGACCTGTTGTAAACAATACAACATTTGCTCCCGATGCCACTTCAGCCGTTGTGCTTTCTACATCGTTACCGGGTGTACAAAGCAAATTCAATCCAGGCTTCGTAACCATTTCCGGGTAATCAAGAACATCAGTTACCGGTGATGTGCCGCCCTTTTTTGCAGCGCCCGCCGACTTGATAGCATCCGTGATAAGGCCATCTTTAATATTCCCCGGTGAAGGGTTCATATCAAATCCGGAGCCTGTTGCTTTTGCTCTGTCATTATATGTTGTCATCAAATCACCAAAGCGTTTAGCCGTATCCGTGTTAATACAACGGTCACTTAAATTCTGTTCGACCCCGCACAGTTCAGGAAACTCAGAAAGTATAACGGACCCGCCAAGAGCTACTAAAAGATCTGATGTATAACCAATAGCCGGGTTTGCCGAGATGCCACTAAAGCCGTCCGAACCACCGCATTCCAGGCCGATAGAAATTTTACTTAATGGCGTGGGTTTCCTTTCTATAGAATTAGCATAAACC
>DASYOM010000018.1:0-8701 GCA_036007765.1 Chitinophagaceae bacterium
GGTAGACTGGTTCAACAATTAATTAAATCAACTGTTTCAGCAAACCCAAAAACAATATTTCAAAGAACTAAATCATAACCAATTGAATCTGTTCGACTAATATCAAAACGCTAATGAACAAAGGACTATTATCAATATGAACAAAATGTTATTCCCCGGTTAAGATTAAATTACCATTTAGGCGTAAATAAAAATTAAATTAGATAGTTCCTTAATGCCCTTTTTATGGAGCGATCGCACAATGAAATCTAGTAAAGCAATCCTGCTTCCGCTTGGTCCCTCATTATGGTACGTAAGCCCCCTGAGGGGAATGTTTAATGTTAGTTATAAATTTGAGAACAATTAATAAGATACTCCACACTAAAATTCGGGTATTAAAATCCTAATAAACAGCATTAACCGGATGCCAAATAACATTCTAAAAACTTAACATTGGGAATATTAAGTTTACATTAATTTTACAATCCAACATTTTTTATTAAAAATAAATTCTTATATGAACCAGGTAGATCAAAAGGTAACCATTGCCAAAAAGCCAAAAAAAAAAGATGCCGAAAAGGAAGTTTTCGAAAAACTATCAGGTGCATTGGCAGAATATAAAAGCAATCTGAAGGAAAAGAAGTTTCAAAAAAACCTGAAAAAGGCAAGCAAGCTCTTTGCTGTAGACATCGTTAAATCCCTTAAAAAAGACCGTAAGAAAGGCCATGTAAAAATGGAGATTAGTAATTGATACAATTCTTGCATTTCAAGACGCAAAATCCTAAGTGTTTGCATCATTAGCTATGGCAGAATCCTCATTTATAAAAGCTGTTGAATTTGCCATGTACCCAAGGCAGAGACTAATTTTATCTTTAAAGTCGTTTTATATCTTAAGCCGCAACCTTCTTTTTTCCAGGAATCCCGTTATCATAATAACGATAAATGCAATCGCGAATGAACGGATAATACCGCCTGTACCATCTCCTAAAACGAGGGGATATTTAAAATGTACAATGTAAAAAATCGCGATTATAAAATAGGGTACCAGGTAACAGGTAAGTGTACTGGTACCTGCTGGTTTTATTATTTTAAACCAATTTTGTTTCCCCTTGACATCAACCAACAAAATCAGCAGTTCAAATATCAAAATACCAATTCCCGTGCATATAAAAACCCAAGCGGGCGTTGAATGAATTTTTGAAATGCCCTCTGTGTATGGGCGGATAATAAAACCAAGCAATATCAATACAATACCTGAAAGGGTAAATAGCATCCACAAACGATTATAATTGCCATTGGCAGTTATTTTTAAATAGAGTAAAGAAATAACCACCCCAAACATCATTAATGATGCTGATGACCCATCATGAATAACCCATAGATTAAAATTTAATAGGGAAGCGTGAGCAGAAAGATTAGTAGCAACAAATACAATAAGTGCGGTAATTAATAAAGATAATTTGCCTTTAGTAAGGAGAAATGTACCTGCGCAAATTAAGTAAGCCCAGCCAATAATACCTAAGATACCCCACCATGACGGGCTTAAACCTTCAGGCATTTCAACGCTGCCACCTTTAAAAAGAAATGCCAGGCTGATTAGAATAACAACCCCGGAACGAATGAGGATATTTGTTTTTATTTTAGACAGGGTATCCGGATAGTCAAGCCAGATTAAAAAGAAGCTTAAGGTTAACAATAATTCCCAAACACCAATCGGTAACAACGCATCATTGCTATAATTTTCCATGTTAACATGAAAAAAATCCATTACTCTCAATGTGAATGAACGTAAAAAGATATAAAAAGTTATCGAGGAAAAAGAGTTTCCTTTCATAATTCTCCTGCCGATTGCCAGGGGAATGGATAAGCCTGCGATAAATAAAAATATAGGGAAAATAGTATCGGCAAAATGCATTCCATCTTCGTTCTCTTTAACATGATCTATCCAGCCAGGGACATTATGAACGCCGCTTAGATCATTTACAAAAATCATAAAAAACATATTCACAGCCGGAATACATCAATTGAAAGAAGGCGTTTTGTTTAAATCATAAAGTGTTTAAATAATCCTTTAAGATTTAGTTTAATGATAAGCGCAGATTGGGTTGCATTAGTTTCTATCGCTGCCATCGCTTGCAGGATTAAATGTATGGTTATTTCTCCTGCAAGAAAAGGATCCTGAAACTTCCTTTTTTCCACCTCGTTCATTATAATTCCATTTATTTTATTTTTGTTTTAACATCTTTGAGAATGGAGTTTGCGTATTTGAGGTACAAATAAAAATTAAAATGAAATATTTAACCTCACTGTTTATTACCGCACTTATGATCTCTGGATTTATATCCTTTTCTCAACAAAAGTCTAATAATGACCTTTCAAAATATAGTAAAGCCACTTTCGCCGCAGGCTGCTTCTGGCATGAGGAAGCGCTGTTTGAAAGTGTAAAAGGAGTGAAGGAAGCAGTATCAGGATATGCAGGTGGCCATACACAAGATCCAAGTTATGAATCTATTGAAAGTGGTAATACCGGGCACGCTGAAAGTGTAATGGTGTATTACGATCCCTCAGTGATTTCTTACGATAAATTATTGAAAGTATATTTTGCAGGCCAGGACCCTACGCAGGTAAATGGCCAGGGCCCTGATATGGGGACACAATATCGATCTATTGCTTTTTACAATAACGATTCAGAAAAAAAGCAGATCGAAGATTATATAAAACAAATGAATGGATCAGGAAAATATAAAGCTCCGGTAGCAGCTCAGGTAATGCCGTTAAAAAAGTTCTGGGTAGCCGAAGATTATCACCAGGATTTTATTGCTCATAATCCTAACCAGGGTTATGTACAACATGTTTCAATTCCTGAAATAAAACATTTTCAAAAAGAATATCCTGAAATGGTTAAGCCTGATCATAAGTTTTAGTTTTACTTCTTAAATTATTAAACCGGCACATTTTGTCGGTTTTTTTATTGCAATAGCTTTTAATATTTCTTCAAATAAGTATTTTGCCTGCAACACTTCTATCACTTATTTTTGCACCGTTTCAAATAAAAATAAATCATGCAGCTTTCTTCTCTCTTATCGAGATTTAATGAACCGGAAACTTTAAAAATGGCAAAGCTCGGCCGCGAGTTAAGAGCCAAAGGAATTGATATTGTTGACCTGAGCCTTGGTGAGCCTGATTTTGATACGCCCGATCATATAAAGGAAGCAGCTAAAAAAGCAATAGATGAAAACTGGAGCCATTACACTCCTGTTCCCGGTTATCTTGAGCTACGGGAAGCAATTTGTAGGAAGCTCAAGAGAGATAATGATCTTGATTATATTCCACAGCAGGTAGTAGTAAGCACAGGGGCAAAGCAAAGTCTTGCCAATACTGTTTTATGTATTGTCGATGATGGTGATGAAGTGATTATTCCAACCCCATATTGGGTAACATATTCAGAAATTGTAAGATTATCAAGAGGCAAAGTCGTGTTCATTCACACTACTTCTGAAGCAGGATTTAAAATTACACCGGAACAGCTTGAAGCAGCAATAACGCCTAAAACAAGGCTGTTCATTTTTTCTTCACCCTCCAATCCTACCGGTGCGGTGTACACGAAAGATGAACTGGAAAAACTGGCAAAAGTTTTTGAAAAACATCCTGATGTATTTATAATAAGCGATGAGATCTATGAGTACATAAATTATGCGCATGATGGAGGCGGTGGACACCAGAGCATTGCCCAATTTGATTATATAAAAGACAGGGTGGTTGTGTTAAATGGCTTAAGCAAAGGCTTTGCTATGACCGGATGGAGACTGGGATACATTGCAGCTAATTTAGATATTGCAAAAGCCTGTGAAAAAATTCAGGGCCAATTTACAAGTGGCACGAATTCAATAGCACAAAGGGCTGCTATCACTGCGCTGGATGCGCCACTTTCTGCAACGGTTGAAATGGTAAAAAAATTTAAGGCCCGCAAAGAAAGAGTATTAGAACTATTAAAGGAATTGCCGGGAATTAAATGCACAGAACCAGATGGGGCTTTTTATATTTTCCCGGAAGTAAAAAGTTATTTTGGCAAAAAAGCAGGTGATGAAATTATCAATAATGCCAGCGACCTTTGCATGTTCCTTTTAAATACTTCACATGTATCCACAGTAACGGGAGATGCTTTCGGTGAGCCCGATTGCATAAGAATTTCATTTGCAAATAATATGGAAAATATTGAAGAGGGCTTTAAAAGAATTAAGGAAGGATTGGCACAGATTAATTAGGCTAATTGAAAGCGATTTTCAAAAACTTTTCATGCATAGCGAGCACTTGCGGAATTACCAATTGTTGTTCATCATTCACTATAAAGAAGTCGCATAGCCGCATCTTTTCAGTTTCATCCATTTGCTTGCTCATCCTGTCTTCAACCTGTTGTTCTGTAATATTATCACGATCCATAGCTCTTTGAATCCGTAAAGTTTGCGGGGCTTCTACTCCTATCACATAATCAAGATATTTATCAGAGCCGCTTTCAAAAATGAGAGCGGCTTCTTTTATTATATAGGGCGTTATTTGCTTTTCAATCCAATCAGATGCATCTTTAATCGTAACGGGATGTACCAGTGAATTAAGTAGAGCTATCTTTTGATTATTAGTAAAGACTTGTTCGGCCAAAAATTTCCGGTTAAGAATACCATCGGAATAAGCTTCGGAACCAAAATGTTTTATGATTGAAGATTTCAATCCTTCATTTTCATTCATCAATCGTTTCGAAGCAACATCAGCATAATAAACGGGAATACCTAATACTTCAAAAATAGTTGCCACCGTGCTTTTACCGCTACCGATACCGCCGGTTAAACCGATTTTTAGCATGAAGGAAATTTAATGAATGTACGATTTGAGATTTACGATATGAAATACAATACAAATGTTTGTTCCATTCAAATACTATTTCAAAATGTAATGCCTTACATCGTACATCAAACATCGTACATCGTAAATATCCGGGATTACTTGATCGGCGCCACAGGCTTATTGATATTCGCAGTCCATTCCATGCTTACCGCGCTCTTTTCAATTTTTATATAGCTGCCCGGGTTAATTTCGAGCATCATAGTGCTATCTTCATTTACTTTATTTACGGTACCGTGGATACCAGCAATTGTCACAATCTTATCTCCTTTCTGCAAATTTGAAAGGAATTGTTTTTGTTGCTTTGCTTTCTTTGCCTGCGGCCTTATCATAAACATCCAGAAAACGAGGATCATCAGGCCTAAAAATACAAACTGAAAACCGCCTCCACCACCTGAGCCACCTTGTCCTAACATTAAAAAAACCATTGCTAAATTCATATTATCTTAATTTGTTTTTGCTGTTTTTTACAGATTATGAAAAATTATTTTTGAGGGCTTTCTACTTCTCCTGTAAGTTGTAGAACAGGAAACGCAGGATATGCATTTGATGTAACCGTAATATCTTTATGCACCGGGCCTACCCTTCCTTTGCTGTTAAATACAACTTTTAAAAACCCCGTTTCTCCCGGCTTAATCGGCTCTTCAGGCTTTTCAGGAACGGTGCATCCACAGCTTGCAACCGCCGATGAAACGATCAAAGGATTTTTTCCTGTATTTCTGAAACGATAACTGTATTCAACCATAGCGCCATCAATTACTTTCCCGAAATTATATACAGAGTCTATCATCTGCACTGTGGTTGAATCAGCAAATTGCTGGCTTGTATTTGTTGCCAGCACATCGCTTTTATGTTTTGTATTCCTTATATCACAGGAAATAAGAACACATATAAGTAACAAGCCTCCTAACACTTTATTCATATCTTTTTTTATTTTTTGGCAAAGGTATTATAAAACACTGTTTTTGAAATTCTTCTTATGTATTTTATCCCCGGAAAGAAGTTCTTTATGAATATTATCCAGGATCCCGTTTACAAAATGTCCGCTTTGCTCCGTGCTATATTCCTTTGCCAGGTCAATGTATTCATTAATAGTAACTTTTGTGGGGATAGTCTCAAAATATAAAAATTCACAAACGCCCATTTCCATAAAGATCATATCCAGTGAAGCAATGCGCTCTGCATCCCAGTTATTTAATTTTGGTTTTATCAACTCACGGCAGTATTCTTTTTTATCAATTACACACTCCAGAAGGTTGATAGCAAAATCCATTTTTTCTTTACCCGTCAATTCCAGGAAATTGAATGCTGCAGGCTTTTGTAATAAGCTGCTCATTAATACAATCATCATGTCAACATCATCATCCCAATGAATAAATTTTTCTTCCACATCACTTATGAAATGATCATCAGGAAGCATAAGATCGTCAAATATAAACTCCAGTATTTTCTTTTCAGATTTCTTATCACGCGATCCTCCAGTAATGTACTCTTTGTATTCAGGAGATGCAATCAAAGCGAGGTAACATTTTTTGATCAGATCTTCATTGATGAGATATTTGATTTTTAACTGGTCTAAAGATTTTTGAAAAGATTTATTTTCAAGAATTGCCCATACTACTTCATTGCCAGAAATTCTCGTATTGATATTCAAGTCGTATGCAGAAGGTAAATGCTTTTGAGATTTCTGAGCCGCATCCTTCTCTGCAAACCTGGCAACTTCTATTATATAATACACGAGGTAAGTAAATAATTGTTGGGTATGCTCCAGCTTTTTTTTAAGTATTTGTAATGGCTCGCCGGGGCGGGTTTCATTATTCATGGATTCAATGCTGTACAGTGTTTGCATTACTTTAACCCGTATATTTCTTCTGCTTAACATTTATTAAAGAACTATTTAGAGGGCGCAAAGATAATGGGAAATGATTTACCGGCTTTATAAGAATCGCTAAGGCTCTTTAATATTTTTCAAGGTATTCCCAAATAATTAAAGGCACAAAATTACAAAGTGAAAACACTACTGCTTTATAACTTTGATATCTGAAAATTTTATGTGGTATTAATCCGTTTATTCTACTACCAGTTTATTCCTCGTAACATTACTTCCATCTTTATCACTTAATTGAACAATATAAATCCCGTGTAATCCTGAAAGACCGATTTTAGTGTTCTGCTGATTGAGATATTGTTCTATTATTTGCTTGCCCATGTTATCATACATTACCATTATTAATGGTTTGTCAAAATCTTCTATATTAATTTGTACGATACCTTTTGCAGGATTAGGATAGAAAGAAAAACTACTCTTTATACCATTGAAAGTAATTGATCTTATATCAGAATAAGTATATGATCCATCCATATTTTGTATTTGCAACCTGTAAAATATTTTTGAATTATTAAGAGCTGCAGAATCAGTAAATGTGTAATCCTGTTGATCGTTTGAAGTACCATTTAATGATTTGCTTTCGACAAAACCAACGCTAGAAAAATTTGCTTCGTTATTCAATTTTCTCATTATTGAATATCCTGAAATGTTTTGCTCTGAAGCAATGCTCCACTGCAATTGTATTCTGTGTCCCGTTATTTTTTGTGCATTAAAAGAAGTTATACTTAGCGGTAATGTCCCAAAAGTAAATGGCGCAGAGGTGTCACTTATATTCAAAATATTTGTTACTGCTAAAGTATAAGTTCCCGAAGCAGAAGTAGTATAATCAGGTGAGGTAGCTCCCGGAATTATAATATCATTTTTGAGCCATTGATAAGTAAGATTCCGTCCTTCTATACCCTTGAATGAAAATGATCCATTTCCCGGAGCTATTGTGAAATAAGCTTTAGGCTTGCGCAGGTAACTTGTGTCTTCAAGTTTATAAACTGTTCCGTTGCTGTTAAATAAAATGTATTGATCACCATACCTGTCTTCACCAAAAGAAACGGGATTCCCTGTCGCCTGTGCGTTAGTAATGTAATGAGTTACCGACCCTGATAAAGTACCGTTCGACTCCCTGATACCATCTATCCATTTTTGAACATAATCTGCAAATATATAAGTCCCGAAAAGTGATTTTGATTGTGCACTGCGATAAATATATCCGCCTGTTATAGATTTTCCAACAGCATGAGTATAATCGTAAATTGGCAAAGTCAAGCCCGCCTGAGTACAACCTGTAGAGGAGTTATAACAAGCAGTACCTTCCATAATATTCCATCCATAATTTCTTCCTCCCGCTGTATTTACGGGTTGGTAATCTATTTCCTCAACAGCGCCCTGGCCGACATCGCCAATCCACAGATCACCGGTAAGCCTGTCTACACTGCTGCGCCATGGATTGCGTACACCATAAGCCCATATTTCTTTTTTTATTCCGGGTGTGGGATCATTATAAAATGGATTAGATGAAGGAATAACATAAGGCCGTGACATAGATGAATTGCTTACGTCTATCCGTAAAATTTTTCCAAGGAATGTGTTTTTATTTTGGCCATTCCCTTGTGGATCTCCGCCGCTGCCGCCGTCACCGACATTAATATAGAGATAACCATCTTTGCCAAACATTAGATTACCGCCATTGTGATTGGCATAAGGCTGTGATTGCGTAAGAATAGTTAATGGAGTTATCAATGCTTTACTGGAATCAGAAGGATCCGCTTTATACTCTTCAATAACTGAAGTCAGCTGCCCGGAAATATTAGCCGTATAATCTACATAAAATTTCCTGTCAGTTTTATAATTGGGGCTGAATACAATTCCTAAAAAACCTTCTTCACTATTTGTATAAGATGAAATTTTTGACGAAATATCAAGGAAAGGTGTTGGGTGTAAAGT
>DASYOM010000019.1:0-23229 GCA_036007765.1 Chitinophagaceae bacterium
TAGATTATTTTTTCATCAGTAATCTTTTTTATTGGCTTTGTTTAGGATTTGGACTTTTTTAGTTTTTTCAGGATCTGGATTTTAATGATTCGGTTTTTATTTGGATTTTGGATTTGTTGGTTTTCAGGGTTTGGATTTTAAACGCTTATCGTTGTTTGCTGTTACAAAGATGCATAAGCTTAGTCCATAATTTTATTGTTTTCGGTGAATGATGGTTATGTTTCGATGAATGGAACAGAATTTACGATGAGCCTAAAAAACAAGCTACTTAAATAAGACGGAATGATTGGAACATTAAAAAAAGAAATGATTTTATGCAATATGTAAACATAATGTCAAACAACATTAATCCTTTGCATTACATCTGGCTTATGTATTTTACTTATAGGAATTACTTTCCCTTCTATCACTAAAGAGTAATCCTGGATATCTTTTATTTTATGCAGATTTACGATATAAGAACGATGAACTTTCATAAAATGCTCGCGGTTCATTTTCTCTTCAACAGCTTTAAGGGTACTATGCGTTAAATAATGTTTTGAAACAGTTATATATTTTACATAGTCCCCCACACTTTCGATATAAAGTATGTCACGATAATTAAGGCGGGTAAACTTGCCTTCAGATTTTATAAAGATATCTTCCTGTTTTGTATCTCCTTTCGTATTTACATCTCTATCTATAACTTTAGAGAGTGACTCCTGGAACCTTGCATATGTAAAAGGTTTTTTTAAATAGTCTGCTACATTATATTGAAAAGCATCAAATGCATAATCGGTTTTGGAGCTGGTAAGAATAATCTTAGGCATGTACAGCAATTGATCCAGCAATTGAAAGCCGTTGCTACCAGGCATTTCGACATCAAGAAACAAAATATCTATTTCATTTGATTGGAGATAATCCAGCGCGGTGGCAGCGCACGGGAACGAACCGGTAACTTCCAGGACCCCGCTTTTTTCACAATAGCGTTCCAGGAAACTCCTGGCTATAGGTTCATCGTCAACAATGATAGCGTTCAGTTTCATTTGGGGAGATTTATTCTTTGAGCCGTACTAATTCTTTTTCAATTACAGGAATGAATTCAACAATGCTATTTCTAAAATCTTTGTATAACCCTATCAAGGGATCTGTGCCGGAATATAGCTTACATTGATTTTCAATCAATTCAGCTTTACCGGTAAGCCAGGTAAGGCCTACAAAACTAAAAACTGGTTTTAATTTATGCACCTGCTGCCTGAATAATTCAGGATTGCCTGAATTAAAGTTGCTATCTATTTCCTTTAAATGATCATGAATTGCCCGTAAGAATTGTTCAAAAACTGTTGATGCGTGTTTCTTGTCCCCCTCGTATAATCCATCTAAAAAAACAGTATCCAATCTGCTATCAAAAGCAAATTCAACATCAGCCATAATTAATTTTATAAGTAACGTTGATAATGACACTATATTATCCGTTATTGGTATTTTTTACCACCCCCAATAAAATAATAATATCTCCGTTTAATTTATGGCTACCAAAAACGAGCGCAGATGGATAGTCCAATTACTAAAGCCATATTCAGTGAAATTTCCAAACCTTTTTGAGGGAAAAACGAGATTATTTTCAATCTCCTTAGCATTTACAATTCTGGTCTTCAGCTTAATCATGATTATTGATATAATATTTTTAGTTAACTATAAATTTTATATTGAAGCTGCAGGTATGTTATGTATTGGTATGCTGTACACGGTTCTATTTATATTTTTACATTTTGCCAAAAAGAAATCAGTCTTTCCTATACTGGCTTTTCTTATTTCGTCTTCTGCTATTTTTTTAATGACCTTAAAACATAGCCATTCAGAAGGAAGCTATTTTTATTTGTTCCCCCTGGCAGTGGGCTACATAAATTGTAGCGTTAACATCAGGAACAAAATAAGATTTCAACAATTTTATAGTATTGTATTTCTAATTGTGGCATTTGTAATTTTTCAATATTTTCTTTTTTCAGCGCCTGTTATTAATACCGGAGCTGAAAAGTTTTTATTTGGATACAGGTTTATTGCATCTTTTATTTTAACAGCGTTACTCATCGGTCATTCATTATTATTAAAATCTTCAGGCAAAAGCACTTCCGGCAAACTAACCTATCACGATGCCTTATTCCATTCTTACATGGATGCTTATATCATATTCGATAAACAAACCCTGGAAGTAACTGACTATAATGAAAGCCTGGTACAGATATTTGATTTACCTGGCACCGTAAATATGAGGGGTCTTTACATAACACAAATTATGATGCGCTATTTGGCTGAAGATAGCAGCAACCTGGAAATGCTGATGAATAAAATTCCTGATGAATGGTATGGTGAAGCGAAGTTTATAACTCATAACAAAATCAAATTTGATACTTATTTAAAAAGTTCAGTTTTTGAAAAAAATGATAATCAATACCAATTATTAAGCATTCGGAATATTACAGAAATAACCCGGGCTAAAAAGGAATTAGAGATTTATAAAGAAAAAATGGAAAAAGCGGCTAAAGCAAAAGCACGATTTTTAAGCAGCATGAGCCATGAGCTAAGAACCCCATTGAATGGTATTTTAGGAGCCGCCAACCTTATCGTAGCAGAGGATAACTTACCTGAAAACATCAAAAACCATGTTAATATACTTCGATACTCATCAGAACACATGCTGGGAGTTATAAATGATATACTTGATTTTAGTAAAATTGATGCAGGAAAACTTGAACTTAAGAAGCAGAAATTCTGCATAAAGGAAAGTCTCGATAAATTAATCGAATCATTTGCTAACGAATATAAAATTAAAAATATTGAGCTTGTATTCTGTCACGATCCCAGGCTTGGAAACATTAATATTATAAGCGACCAGGTAAAACTAAATCAGGTGCTTGCCAACCTGTTATCCAATGCACTAAAATTCACAATTTTAGGAAAAGTAATTTTGAATGTGACAATCGAGGAAGTTTCCGAAAAAAATGTGACCTTAAGTTTTGACGTACAGGACTCAGGTATTGGTATTTCTAAAGAAAAACATGAAGAAATATTTCATGATTTTGTCCAGATAAATGAAGATGAAAATTTACGAAGGTTTGATGGCACAGGCCTTGGGCTCACAATAAGTGAAAAGATTGTAAGTATTTTTGGCGGTGAATTAGATGTAGAAAGTGAATTGGGAAAAGGCTCTCGTTTTTATTTTACAATTATTTTTGAGCTTGCCCCGGACATACAAAAATCAAAAGAGGAAATTGTAGAAAAGGGAGGAACATCCGACATTCGCGGAGTGAGGGTTCTTGTAGTAGAAGATAATGAAATTAATGCTGGCATACTGACAAGTTTTCTACTCAAATGGCAGGTACGAATTAAGGAGGCCCGCAATGGAATCCATGCGCTCGAACTACTTAAATACCACAAATTCGATCTGATATTGATGGACCTTGAAATGCCAATAATGAATGGTTATACAGCTTTAAAGAAGATTAGGGAAACAGATAAGGATATTCCTATAATTGCATTTACTGCGGCATTACTTGAAAATATGGATTCATTAGTTACTGAGTTTGGATTTGATGATTTTGTATTAAAACCTTTTAACCCCGGGGACCTAAAAAAGAAAATCGAATTATATGCACCCCACCGAAAAATTGAGTATACATAAAACGGAAAATAATATAACCGAACATTTTTCATTCAATTAAATTGCTGATCTATTTGGATTGCTATTTGTTTAAAGGCAACCACCCTGTGTTTTAATATTCTTTACCGGCCTTTTACTTCTACAAACGTTATTTCCTTTCATGAAAAAAACATGCAAGGATTAAATTTCTTTATTTTTATCTTAACAGCAAATTATAAATATTATACTTTTCGTTATTTTCTGTAAAAAAAATCCATATGAATATTAAAGAATTAATTTTTAAAATATGAAAGTCCTTATTACCGGGGCGAGCAGGGGTATTGGAAAAGCAATTGCTTTGAAACTCCAGGATAGGTATCCCCTGGTACTCCATGCTTCATGTGAAGAAAACCTTGATGCGCTTTGGAATGAATTAAAGAATAATGAGAATCACGAAAAATTATGCGCTGACCTTGCCACCAGCGAAGAACTTAAAAGCTTTTGCAGCGCCATAAAGAAAAACTATTCAAAGGATTTATACGGTGTAATTAATAATGCAGGCATAACTATTGACAAGGCTTTAATGTATCAACCTGAGGATGAAATCGACAGCATGCTGCAATTAAATCTTAAGGCCCCCATCATGATCAGTAAAGCTGCATTTAAAATTTTCCATTCAAAAAAAAAGGGAGTTATCATAAACATTAGTTCCGTAATAGGTGAAATGGGTAATGCTTTTCAATGTGTATATGCTGCTACCAAAGCCGGGCTTACAGGATTTACGAAATCCCTAGCAAGAGAAGCCGGGGAATTATCTGAAACTAATGCAGTGAGAGTAATAAGTGTATCGTTAGGCTATATTGAAACAGGCATGACAAAAAAAATACCTGAACCTTATAAAGTAAAATACAAAGCACACATACCTTTGAAAAGACTGGGCCAGGCATCTGAAGTTGCCGGTGTAGTTGCATTTTTGCTTTCGGATGAAGCAAGCTATATAAATGGTTCGGACATTAAAATAAATGGAGGAATTATTTAAGCGACTTTCGGTAGCCGTCTCTTTTTTAAAACCGTTCCTGTTTACATAAAATAAAAACTTTATTTTTCCTGAAAGTGCAGAATAGTTTAATGAAGCTTTTGCAATAATTAGCGGAATAAAAATCCTGAAAAATTTATCTCATAAAATAGCAAAATGGAATCGCTTGTCGGGCTGGATCCAGGTTTAGTGTTACCGCATGGCCCATCAAAACTTCTCGTGGACGAATATCTGTGGCACGTGCCCAATGCAGGCATAGTGGCAAGTTATACGCCTAAAGAGAGGGATGTTCGCGATCACTTTGGTGTCTTCAGGGCAGTGGACCAGGTAGAATCTTTCGGGCAGGCAACGGCTGTTTCGTGCAGCGCTTTTCTTGATTCCAATAAAACAGGAATAGGGTACAAAGAATATTATAAGGACAGAAATTTTGTTTTCATGAGCATTGAAAAAGTCCTTTGCCACAACTTTATACGTTTAAATGAAAGATATATTTGCATTGGTATCATTACTTTTTATAAATTCAGGCAAATAGCAACTTCCGGACGTATATATAAAGTAGTGACGGATTTGGATTTAAAAAATTATTTCAAATCATTTACCGAAGAATCGCTCCGGAATTTTAATCTGACAGAAGATTTTGTGCTTATTACAGAAATAGAAAAAGTAATAAGCAAAGGAATAAAAATTGAAAAACTTTATTAATAATTTAAAAATTAGAACACTATGACCCGCCAGGAAGTAAAAGATAAAATTGTAGAAATCCTGAAAACCGTTCCCACGTTAAATCAAAAAAATCTTGACAACATTACTGAAGACACAGACCTGATTACTGATCTTGGCGCTCCTTCAACAGAAATAGTAAACATCATTGCAAAAGCTGAAGAAAAATTTGGTTTTGATTTCGAAGACGACGATGTTGATAATATTGGTTCTACCGTTGGTGATACAATTAATTTAATCCTGAAATATGCTGATAAAAAAGATGAAGCATGACATTTCGTAAAGTGGCCATTGTAGGAATGGGAGGAATTTTTCCAACCTGCAAAGACATTGATGAATTCAGTAAAAAAATATTTTCCAATCAAAGTTGTATTCGTGAATGGGAAGACGCTAAACAATACGGCAAAAAAGTAAGATCAACTGTAAGCGGCTATGTTTCTTTAGAAGAAGCAGGCCTGGAAGAAATAAAATCCACCATTCTTTACGATTACCCGGAATTTTATAAAGACAAATGGGAACGCATACCCGCTTCCAATCTTTCAACAGCAGACCTTGGAAGCATTTGGTCAATGCTTGCCACAAAAGATGCAATAGTTATGAGTGGCTGGAATGAAAAAGAAGTACGCTCTGAACAAACAGGAGTAGTAATCGGATGCGGTGCCGGTGGTAATGAAGTATCCAGGAAAGCATGGCACAACTTTTTTACATTAGATAAAAAAACACGTTTCCTTGGCACACATAATGTTGACCGGTGCATGGTTTATCGCGATGCAGCGAATGTCTCCTGCCTTATCAAAAGTAAAGGTGTGTGTGAAAGCATTGGCTCGGCATGTGCAACAGGCTTAGGAAATATTGGCTATGCGTATCGGCTTATAGCCTATGGCTTGCAAGACAGGATAATTGCAGGCGGGACGGAAGGCACATCCATTGAATCTTTCCTTGGCTTTGATGCAATGCAGGTACTAAGCCGTGGATTAGACCCTGAAAAATCTTCACGGCCATTCGATACTGCCAGGAACGGTTTTGTTTGCTCGTTTGGTGCGGGCATTGTTGCGCTTGAGGCATATGATCAAGCCAAGGCAAGAGGCGCTAAGATACTTGCAGTGATTGATAATTATTTCAATAATTCAGATGGAAGTGGAGACATGTTTGCACCATCATTCGAAGGCCAGCAAAGGCTTTGGAATGGGTTGCTGGGTGATGATAAAAAACGTTTATTCCCGGATGTCGTAAAAGTTCATGGAACTTCTACACCGCTTGGCGACGCGATAGAATTGCTGAGCATTGCAACATTTCTCGGTGATAGTGGTTATCACGTAGCAGCTCCCAAATCCCAATTTGGTCACATGCTCGGCGCAGCGGGAGCTGTGGAATTAATTACCGCATTGCTAATGCTGCAGGAGCAAAAGATATCACCCTGCCTCAATTCAGAAAATCTAAATGAGCAACCTGAATCTTTTCAAATAGAAAGTGATTGGCAAGGCGTAAAAGAACCTCTTGCCGCATACCGCAATTTATTACCACAACATTCCCTTGAAAAGGAAATCAACAGGATTGTTTGTCTTAACTATGGCTTTGGCAGTACCAATAGCGCAATGGTAATTTCAAAAGATAACCATGATTGATAATGCAGGAAAAATCGCTTTAGTTTTTGGAGTCAGGAATGATAGTTCTATTTCCTGGCACATTACTAAAAAATTAGTCGAGTCAGGATGCATGGTGGCAATCAGCTACATGCCTGGCATCGAAAGAGAGATCATTGCTTTACTTGAGCAAAATGGAATGGATAAAGAACTTGCAACCTCCGTAGATGTAAGAAATGAGAATGAAATAGAAAATTTTATTAACAAGATACATCTGCGATATGGCAACATCGATTATATACTGCATGGTACCGCATATGGAAATCAGAAAGTAATGTGTTCTACACTGCCCGGCTCACAAGAGCTTCCAACCACTTATCTTGATATTCCTTTCGATGACCTTATTGATTCATTTAATACGAGCGCTTATTCCCTCCTTCGCATTTGCCGTGTAGCAGAAAAATATTTATCACTATCCGCGTCAATTCTTACACTTACCTACAATGCATCTCAGCGTGTATTTCCCGGTTATGCAGGTATGGGCATTAATAAAGCTGCTCTCGAAAATATTGTAATTTATCTCGCTCAATATTTTGGGAAATCAGGAGTAAGGGTAAACGCAATTTCTGCAGGCCTGGTGATGACTACGTCTTCAGGAGGAATTAAGGGAGTTAGGCAATTGAGAAAAATTTCTAAGAACACTTCTCCGCTTGGAAATATAAAAGCCGGGGATGTGGCAGATACTGCCTTATATTATTTTTCTGCTCTTTCTCAAAAAGTAACAGGCAATATTCATTTTCTTGATGGGGGCTATAATATTATGGGAGTATCAACTGATGAAAGCTGAAAAAATCATAGAAGAAATTACAGAACATATACAACAGGTAGCCTTTACCGGTAGACATATAGCTATTGGAAATGATATTGTTCATTTACCAACTTTTATTCCCACATGTACAGAAGAATTTATCCGGCGAGTATATACAGAAAATGAATTACAATATTGCTCAAAATTTATGGATCCCTTTCTACGATATGCATCTACATGGGCAGCAAAGGAAGCAGTTTACAAAGCCATCAAACAAACAGATGATATTATAAAATTATGGTGGAAGGATATTGAAATATTGAGACCGAAGCCTGCCGGCAAACCAACTGTTAAAATAAAAAAAATTAAAAACCCGGTGGAGTTTAGTTTATCAATTTCACATGAAGCAGATTATGTTTGGGCTGTTGCTATTTGTTTGTATGAAAAAAAATGAACTGGTAATTTGTAGTTGATTTTTATTATTTCCCAAACCTATTTATAATAATCCCAATAAGCGCTTTGCGGCCGCCCTTACCTGCACCAAATCCTTTTCAATATCAGGTTCTGAAAGAAAATAAAAAGGTGTAAACGTTGAACGGGTAATCCTGTTAATCCCTCTGAAAGGCTGCCCTGCCTTCCATGTAGCATTCGCAAATCTTGCAAACAACATTTTCTCATTAGCACTAATGGAATTGTCAGCAACTGATTTTATGATTACTGAAGGCAGCCGGTTTGTTGTTGTGACTAAATAATTAACTCCACATTCAAGTGCATAAAATCCTGCAACAGAAGTTGCAATTTTCATTTCCTTTGTGCTCTTCTTAATAGTTGCCGTGTCATCACCCGGAGCTGAAAATGGCTGGGCTTGTTGATTTAAATTTACATAATAGGAAGAGTCAAGAAAGGAAGCCATTGCAACAGCATATGCTGAATCCTGTAGCAAACCTCGTAACGCTTTCATTTGTTCACCAAGAGAGCTATCACTTTTTAATTCAAGAGAACCCAAAAGTTTAACAGCCGCATTTTTTATTTGAACATAGTCTTTATCTACTTCATCCGCACTTAAATTACTTGCAATAATAAAATTAGGCCGTGTGATCCGGTTCAGCCCTCTGAATGGTTGACTTGCTTTCCATGTTGTATTGGCAAACCGGTTCAATAAAAGAATCATATCAGAATCTGCACTTCCATTAGTAATTTTTTTTAGTATCGCTATCGGTGTTGTATTGGATTGCGTGGAGAGTAAGCCAACACCACATTCAAGTGCATAGAAGCCGGCAAGGTTCGTCGCTACCTTTTCGTCAAGCTTACTTTTAATAACAAAAGCAGTATCATCTTCAGGAGTTAAAAAAACCGGAGGCTTTTCACCTATGCCTGCGTAATAAGAAGAATCCAGTGTTGCTGCCATTGACTGTGTGAATGCAGAATCTCTTAATAAAGAATCAATAGCTACCAGTTCACGATCCTTCTGATCGTTGTTCGATTGAACCTTTGATTCGCAACTATAGAAAGTAATTAAATAAAGAAAAAAAAGAAAAAAGAAAATCCCTTGTTTGATTGATTTAGTAACTACCATAAAATTGATAATTAAGAAATTAAGTAAAAATAAATTTTCTATCAAAGGGAAAACGCAATTACATAATCTCCCTGCTTAGTTCCAACCTTTCCGTGCCCGCCTGCTGCTATTACCAAATATTGTTTGCCATTTATTTCATACGTCATTGGCGTTGCCTGGGCACTTGCCGGTAATAAATATTCCCAAAGCATTTCTCCTGTTTGTGTATTGAAAGCTCTTAAATGATTATCTAAAGTTGCTGCAACAAATATTAAATTTCCTGAGGTAACAATTGCCCCTCCGAAATTAATAGAGCCCCATTTTTCTGCACCGGGATATTTTTTAGGATCAAGAGAATAACCAAGGGGCACTTCCCATTTCTTTGATCCATCCTTTGAATTTATAGCAAGCAATGTTCCCCATGGAGGTTTTGTTTGCATAATTAACCGGCCGCTGTCTATCCTGCAGCAAAGGCCGAAAATACCAAAACATATAATTATCGGAATTAATTTTACCATAAAAGTTTTATTATAGTATTTTAATTATACATCATATCAATGGTAGAGAAAAAGTATCTCTATATTTCTACTTCTAAGTTTAAATTGGAGCATTGCAACGCATTAATTTTTTGCAAAAAACAAAGAGGTATAATAGTAACAGTAATATCCATGATTTTTGATTAGGAATCTTGTTTTATTTGAGGCTCGCATACACCATTGCTTCGAATTTGCCTGCCAGGTCACTATGACTGTTAGGAGTTTGCTGGGTCATAATAAGGCATACCAAATGTGCTTTTGGATCGGCCCAGTAGGTAGTGCCCCAAAAACCACCCCATGCGAAAGAGCCTTTATTTCTCGGGCCTTTCGCCGCACCTTTATCGGAAACGACTTCAAAGCTTAAACCAAAATCGTTAACACCATTGAATTTAAAATCTAGTTGATTACTTACCATTATTTCAATTGTCCTCGGAGATAATATCTGGTGACCATTGTAAGTACCACCGTTCAACAGCATTTGCAAAAATGCTGCATAATCAAAAGCAGTTGATGTGAGATCGGCGCCACCTGAAAAGTATTGTTTTTTTACAAGAGGATAACCAGGATCTAATTTTATCTGCTCCTTATCCCATTTGATAACATGGTGTAAAGAATCTTCAGTATAAACACTCGCAATACGATTTCCTTTGTTTGCAGGCACATTAAAATAAGTGTCTTTCATTCCCATAGGTTCAAAAATATTATGGGTAAAAAAATCATTAAGATTCATTCCGCTTATTAATTCAATTAAACAACCCAGCAAATCGAAGTTCAAACCATAAGTCCATTTCTCACCCGGCTGATGCGCCAGCGGTAATTTTGCAAGCAGCTTCATGGCATCAAGAAGCAATTGATTTTTTTTGGCGGTATTAAATCCTCCGGATATTCCTGCTTTCGCATAAATAGCTCTCATATTTTCGCTTCCGATACCCGAATAATCAATACCTGAAGTATGGGTAAGAAGGTCACGGATGGTGATATCCCTTTTCGCAGGAACCGTTGAATAACCTGAATCGGCGGGACTAAATTTATCGATCACAACAGGATCTTTAAATTCAGGAATAAAATCAGCAATACGCTCATCCAACAAAAGCTTTCCCTGTTCATACAAGATCATAATACCTACAGCAGTTATAGCTTTTGTTTGTGAAGCGATGCGGAACAACTCGTCTTTCTCCATTGGTTTTTTTGTTTCTGCATCTGCAAAACCATATCCTTTATATTGAACAACCTGGTTATCTTTCACTACAATAGTTACAACACCTTTAACCCAATCCTTTTTTACATAATCATTTATCAAACCATCGATCTTTGCTAACTTTTCATAATTCACGAAATTATTTGTCCCTGATGTTTGGATTACCTGGGCGCTCAATAATAACGGAAATACTAATAACAGGATAAACATGGTATTACGCAGAAACCTTAAAAATTTATTCATGGAGCCTATGATTTTTTTGAGTAGGCTAAAATAGGTTAAAACCTGACTTCAAAAACATAAATCCATAATTATTAATTTCCTTTGTTCATAAAAAACCAAAAAGGGGATTAATATGACCCATCTTTTATTTAGCATATTTATTCTGTTGTTTTTATATAGCGATTCATCAGCACAAAAAGATAGTCTTCAACGGGAAATTAACGAGCAGGTATGGAAAGCCTTTATAAAATCTTTCGAGAAAAATTATGCTTCTCTTTTTGCCAGTTCAATCATATCCCGGCCTTCAATAATATTTTTTTCATAACTTTTGTTGCTTTAAGGCTATTAAACAAAGACTTTGATTTCATTCCCGAAAAAGGATTTTACAAACCAACAATGATAAATTAACCTCTTCCGAACGTTTCCTCACACCTCCACCCTCAACACCTCCAAAGGCGACCGGTTCAAAATCCCCCTGCTATTCGCTAAGCCGGTAATCACCGTAAGCAAACAAACCAGCACAAACAAAACCACCACAGGCAATACCTCAGGATGAAATGGAGTTTCAAAAGTATAATACGCCAAACCCCAGCTTGCTGCAAGGGCTAACAGTATACCCGTAAACGCAGCCAATGCACCAAGGAAAAAATATTCCAAAGCTGTAATGGCAAATATTTGTTTGCGGCTGCCGCCTAATGTACGCAGCAGCACACTTTCCTGCAGGCGCTGGTACTTGCTTATAAGCACAGAGGAGATCAGCACCACGATGCCGGTGACAATGCTGAAGCCCGCCATAAAACGGATCACAAAACCAATCTTGCTTAGCAGGTCATCCAGCACATGAAGTACCAGGCCAAGGTCAATGATAGATACATTGGGATATGCCTTTACCATCGCCTGTTGAAAATTTGCTGATACCTGTTGTGACGGAACCCTTGTAAGCAATACATGAAACTGCGGTGCGTCTTCCAGCAGGCCTGTTGGGAACAGCACGAGAAAGTTGGTTTGTATGCCACCCCAGTTCACTTCACGCAGGCTACCCACAATGGTTTTCATTAATGACCCCTGCACATTAAATGTTAGCTTATCGCCCCGCTTCACGCCGCTCCTCTTTGCAAAATTCTTTTCCAGGGAAACTTCGGGTAGCCCGCTAACGCCAGCCTTCCCCTTCCATGTGCCATCAGTTATTTTTTCAGATTCCGTTAATGAGTCTCTGTAGGTAACGCGGTACTCCCTGCTGAAAAGCCATCTTGAAAATCCCTTGGTAGAATCGTTTCTCGCCTGGGCAGCGGTAATGCCATTTACATCCTCAAGCCGCATGTTTACTATCGGCACTCTTTCATTTACCGGCAATCCGAATTTTTTAGCAAGCGCCGCAACACTGTCTTCCTGCTTACTTTGAATATCAAACAATACAATGTTGGGCTGGTTGGTGCTCGTAGATAAAGTAATGCGGTTGATTAATACAGATTGTACAAACAGGAGTGTACAGATAAGTGCAGTGCCCAGCCCGATAGAAATGATAAGTATGGTAGTTTGGTTGTTGGGGCGGTATAAATTAGCAAGCCCCTGCCGCCACAAATAATTCCATGAGGAAGGAAAGAAATGCCTTATCATCCACATCAATGCACGTGCAATAGCGGTAAGGATTAACAAAGCTGCTGTAATACTACCAGTAAAATAGAGCGCCTTCTTCCAATTTTCCAGTTGTATTAACGTGAACCCATACACGAAAATTATAATTAATGCATATACCAGCCACTTCATCGGGTCGCTCTGCCGCAGTGGTGGTTCATAAGAGACCCGCAATGCATTCAACGGCGATATCTTTCTTATGGAAAGTAACGGCAGCAACGCAAATAAAACAGAGATGATAATTCCCAGCGTCATTCCCTGCAGCACGGCTGGCCCCGAAACAGGAGTGCTTACTTTAACCGGCAAAATATCTTTTATTACATAGGGTAGAAACTGCTGGATAAATACGCCCAAAGCTGTACCGATCAATGAACCGATAAACCCTATACCAATGATCTGTATCAAATAAATAACAAATGCCTGTGATGCTTTTACACCAAGGCACCGCAGTACAGCTATGGCATTTACTTTCTCCTTTATATACACATGCACTGCACTTGCAACCCCCGTGCAGCCCAGTAACAAAGCAATAAAACCTACCAGCGAAAGAAAGCGTGTAAGGTTGCTAAAAAATCTGCCTGTATCTTCTTTCTGTCCTTCCACTGTTTCATAATGCAGGTCGTTTGCTTCCAGCCGTGGCTTTATGTCCTGCACTAATTTCTCTACTTCAACATTACTATTGAATTTAAAATAATAGCGGTAGCTGATGCGGCTGCCCTTCTGTGCCAGGGCTGTTTGCTTCATGTATTGCAGCGGTATATAAATGATGGGCGCTATAGATGCGGATAAACCTGTTTGTCCCGGTGCATTTAATAATTTGCCGGCAATAGCAAAAGTAACATCGCCCACTTTTATTGAATCACCAACCTTGGCGTCATATTGCAGCATAAGCGTTTCGTCTACGAGTGCCTGTTGGTTATTGCGAAAAGTGTGGCCTGCCGGTACAGGAGAAGTTTCCAGCGAACCATAATAAGGAAATGCCCCCTGCAATGCACGAACCTCGGTCAATCTTGTTCCGCCGTTTTTTGTAAACATCACCATTGATGCAAAGCTTTGCTGCGCTGATCTTTTTCCGCCAAGGGTATCAACAATCCTTTGAATAGCACGCGTGGTAGGTTGGCTTCCTGAAATTTCCAGGTCAGCGCCTAATAAAGAGCCGGCCTGGTTGTTCACTTCATCCTGTAAATTATTCCCCAACGAATAGATGGCAACAAGAGCCGCTATGCCAAGAATTATAGATGATATAAATAGAAAAAGGCGGGAGCGGCTTTTCCTGCTGTCGCGCCACGCCATGTGCATAAGCCATAAAAAGTTATATCCTTTATTATGAAGCCTGAGCTCTTTCTTTGAAATTATCTTATGATCCATTGGCCTTGCCCCTGCTCCCTCTCCAAAGGAAAGGTGCATTTTTTATAAGTTTATATTGACAAATTGATTAATTCTATATTTTAAAAAATTATTCAACCTGATTCCTAGATAATGAAAAAGTCATACCATTTCCATTGTTGGTCTATCAGCCATTATCCTACCACCTTTTAGTTGAATGATGCGTTGTGTTTTTGCAGCAAGGTCTGCATCGTGTGTTACGAGCACGAGCGTTGTGCCTGCTTCTGTGTTAAGGTCAAAAATAAGTTTTACTATTATGCTGCTTGTTTCTGCGTCTAAATTTCCTGTGGGCTCATCTGCAAATAAAATAAGTGGTTTGTTGGAGAAGGCTCTTGCAATGGAAACACGTTGCTGCTCACCACCGCTTAGCTGTGCAGGATAATGATGGCTTCGGTCTGCAAGTCCTACTTTATCAAGAAGGTCCATCGACCTTACGCGTACTTTTTTTTCACCACGAAGCTCAAGAGGAACCATTACATTTTCTACCGCGGTCAAGGTAGGCATCAACTGAAAATTCTGAAAGATAAAACCAATGTATTTATTTCTTACTGCTGCAAGCTGGTCCTCATTTAAATTTTCCAGTTTTGTGTATTGAAGTTCCACACTGCCTGATGAGGCCCGGTCAAGGCCTGCGCACAAACCCAGCAAAGTTGTTTTGCCACTGCCCGATGGGCCTATAATAGACATAGTGGAACCAGCGTCTATTGAAAAACTTACATTATCAAGCACCGTCAGTTCCCGGCTACCACTTTTATATATTTTACTTACCCCATGAAGATTAAGAATTGTTTCCATATTTTCATTTTAAATTATCTGCTTATTGAAAGCTATAACTGTAGCCGGCAATTACAAATGTTTCTTTTTACATGCTGTACTCATTAAATATAACTGGCATAATTTTATAAGATATACCTGTAAAAACCATTATAGATAAAATTACCTGAATTCTAATTTTAAATACTACCTCTTATAAACTTTATAAACTATTTAATGAATAAATCATATTTCTTTATTTGCATTCTTTTATTGATGGCGCTGATGAGCTGTAAGAATAATAAAAACAGCAATGCACCATCCAAAGAAAAGATTACTGATACAACTACTTCCATAGATCCTTTGGCTAAGATGAAAACAATTGTATTTTTTGGAAATAGCCTTACAGCAGGTTATGGTGTAGACCCCACAGAAGCGTACCCGGCATTGTTACAACATACAATTGATTCGCTAAACCTTAATTACAAAGTAATAAATGCAGGCGTAAGCGGTGAAACTTCTTCAGGTGGCAATGGACGTATTGACTGGATATTGCGACAACCGGTTAATGTTTTCGTTCTTGAATTGGGTGGCAATGACGGGCTGCGGGGAATACCATTATCAGAGACTAAAAAAAACCTTCAGGCGATTATTGATAAAGTAAAAACCAAATATCCGGATTCTAAAATTGTATTGGAAGGCATGCAGATACCGCCCAACATGGGCCAGCAATATTCAACGGAATTTAAAAACATCTATCCCGAACTTGCCGCCAGGAACAATGTTGCTTTAATTCCTTTTCTCCTGAAAAATGTTGGAGGAGATGCAAAGCTTAACCAGCAGGATGGCATTCACCCTACACCCGAAGGGCATAAAATAGTTGCGCAAAATGTTTGGGAAGTCTTGCAGGGAATTTTGTAAATGATGAATATCTATATTTCTACAACAAGGATAGCAATATAATTATGATACCACATATTCAAGCAATGCCACTTCTAAATTCCTGTTTTGTATTGCCAATTCACTCGAATCGGAGGTTGTAAAGTTTTCTAAAAATTTAAATCCATAATTTTTGTAATAGTCCAGAATGTTGGAGTTGTGTGCCCATGTGTCCATACGGATAAACCTGATCCTCTCCTGTTTTGCAAAACCAATCGACCAGTTTAATATTTTTTCAAATTGTTTATAGCCTTTATATTTCGGATTCACCACAATCCTGTGAAGATATATGGCATCTCCCTTTTCTCTTTCGCCCCAGATTAACGGATCATTTTTACAGACACTAAAGACACACGCAATTTCTTTGTCAATAACTATTTTATATTGTTGCTTGCTTGCAACATCCTTTATTAAAACATCTTTATCAAACCCATTCCAAACAGGATAATTCTTTCTTTGCTGGTAAGCAATTGCTTCTTCAAATAATGAATATATAAATTCCAGGTCTTGCTTTGTTGTATTAATAATTTTAAATGCATTCATTTATTCAAAAGTAATTTCAAATCTTGATTGACCTAAAGAATTACTATTGACAGGAAATATTTATTCATAAACTATCTTAGGATTATACATGTGATTTTTTTTTAAAGTACCACCTGAAAGTTTGTATGTTCCTTTTTATCATTCGGGCATACTTAACTTTTAATTCAAAGAATACTTGAGACTAACCTTTAAACTTTTTAATAAAATCGAAATAACTTAATAAAAAAATTACAAAAAAGAAAAAAAGACTATTAACGTGAAAATCGGAAAGAAAGTGGTGAGCACCAGGAATAAAATTGCACATTAACACAGGAAAAGCATAAGGTAAATAAATAATGCTGGGCCAATGTGGGATATACATACTTACTGCAATTACTACGCCTGCCAAACCAATTCCAATATTCACAAATAAATTCTTTAACCGAAAGCTTAGCCAAAAATGAATGGCTATTATTGCTAAAGTAGAAATGAAGGACCTAACAACGAAAGCGGCAATACCTGAATGTATGGACGCATAAAAATATGAAGGACGGTACTCTAAAAAATTAAATTGATTTTTCCATAAGCTTAAAAATAATCCACCTGAAAATAAAAAAATAAGAAGTAAACAATAAAATAAAATAATCAAACTAATTAAAAGCAAATATTTGCTTAGAAAAATTTTTGTTTTTGAAACAGGTAACACAAAGATATGTTTCCATGTATTTGATTTATGTTCAATGTTCAATAGCAATACAACTAACAACACAATTAATAAAGGAAGGAACGTAAAATGAGTACCATTAAATCCTTTCCTAAAGTAATCATTCCATGGATTTTCTCCAGGTTTAGGTAAATAATCATCCCAATCATAAATATGATTTAGTAAAAAGAAAAAGGGAATGAAAGCTGCACCGAGAATTACGAGCCATAATGCAAAAGAATTTTTAGTCTTTATAAGTTCAGTGCGAAATACAGCTATAAATGATTTCATTTTATGAATATTAGTTTTCGCTAAAAAATTACATTTTAAAATTCAGTTCAACACACTGTATAGTTTTCTGTCATTTGTAAAAACAGTTGCTCTAAATCTTTGTTTTCAATTGTTACCTCGTAGATGTCAATATTATTTCCAATTAATTCCCTGACAATTTGTGCAACCTGTTCTTTTGATTGATATATGATTTTTAATGCCGCGCCAATTTTATGAGCGTTGTGCTTACTTCGAAGTAATTCAAAAGCTGCGATATTATCACTTGTTTCAATATGCAACTCTGATTGGTTAATTTGTAGATTATGGAGTTCGTGGATGCTTCCCTGAAACAGCAGTTTACCCATGCTAATTATACCAATATGAGTTACTATCTTTTCAATTTCCACTAAAAGATGGCTTGATAAAAAAACGGTTGTACCCAGTTCTCTATTTATGTTTTTAAGCAACTCCCTTATCTCCACCATTCCGTTCGGATCTAAACCATTCACAGGTTCATCCAATATCAGCAACTCAGGTTCGGCGAGGAGTGCTATGGCAAGCCCTAAACGTTGTTTCATGCCTAAAGAATATGCTTTCACTTTTTTATGTGCAGCATCTGTCAACTTTACTAACCTCAAAACTTCAGCAATTCTTTTTTTACTTATATTTCTGATTTGACGGGTTATTTCCAAATTATCATACCCCGAAATATGTTCATATAAAGAAGGCTGCTCAATCAAAGAACCAATTTTTGAAAAGATTTCTATCCTGCATTTTGAAAGTTCTTTGCCAAACAGGTGAATCGAATTTTTAGGATAATTCAACAATCCTAAAAGTAACCGGATGGTTGTAGTCTTTCCTGCGACATTAGGTCCTAAAAAACCATAGATAGAACCTTTCTCAATCTTTAAATTTAGGTTTTTAAGTATTGTATGTTTACCATTGAAGCTAAAATTTAAATCTTTCGTTTCAATAATAAGTTCATTAGAGTTATATGACTTGTGAATATTATTCATCTGATTAAATGATTGCAAGAATTTATTCAAAAAAAATATTTTAACCCATGATGGAAAACTCGTATTGTTTTTTCGGTGGGGTTTTTACACCAAACTCCTCAGTGTTGAATTAGATTTTATTCATTTGACTTCTCAAAATTGTACATGCGATTTTTTTTCAAAGTACCCCCTGAAAGTAATACGGCAGAACTATCTTCTATATTTAGTTTAAGAGAATCAACCTGTGCATGTCCTACATCTAAAATCGAATAGCCACTCATATCTGCAACTACCGACTTAACATGAAATGATTCGGTTGTAAGATAATCGGGTGACATTTCAATTTGAATTGCTGAAGAATCTTTACCGGATATATTAAGTGAGTCAAAATCGGTTTTCATGCTCTCCACTTCAAATGATGATTTTCCTGACATGCTTACTTTCAGGGTATTTTGTTTTAGCCTGAACATTTCAAGTTTTGTATCGACGCCATTTACAGCAAGTAACTCCGGCGAAAAAATATGCACCAAAGTATTCCATTGCAGCCATCTTTTTTCATACTGGTCTTTGTAAGTATTGGGAAACGTAATAAAAAGTGTGTCATTTTTTACGTGAGCTTTTACCCTGCCTTCCTTGTATCCATCCCAATCCTTAAACACCCTTACTGATGCGGTTTTGCTTTGCTCGTATGCAATATTGGTGACGTTGCCTCCTTCAATGTTGAGATACTTAAAGGGCTCTTCCAGTATTTTTCCGTACGTCCAGTAAATGTCATTTTTCTCTCTTTTATTATATTCTTTTTTTAAAATGATATTAGATGCGAATAGTCCTGCTGTAAACAACAGTAACATTACTAACAGGATCTTTGATGTAAGTTTCATGATGAGTTTATTTTGAAAAATTATCTTTTACAAACTGGTCGTATTGTGCTTTTATTTCCTTTATATCAATTTTCAGGAGGTACATGTTGCGAAGAAAAACCGGCAATTCGTTTTCCATAAACTGCTCTTTCCTGAAAGTCAAAATATTTTCGACAGTGTCCTCTTCGGTAAAATAGCCAACACCCCGTTTGTTGGTGATGATATTGTTTTGTTGCAAAATATCGTAGGCTCTTTGTACAGTGTTTGGATTTACTTCTATTGCAATGGCAAGTTCTCTTATACTGATGATCTTCTCGCCCGGCTTCCATTTCTTTAAAAGGATCTGTTCACATACATACTCCGCGATTTGGATATAAATAGCCTGGTTGTCTCTAAACTCCATTCATATAGTATTTAAAATTCTTTTTCCCGAAGCCTTAAAAAAGATAGTCCCCACAAAATAATTGGAAGCACATATAAAAAAGTAATGTTCACCATGTACAACATATTGCCGGGCAATTCCAGTCGTCCACGCTCCTTACCCACGCTTATCCATACAAGAAAATAGGGAAAAGCGTTATCTACATCTTTTAAAAATAAATTCGCGATGAAAAGGTTTAGCATAAAAGCCCCAAAACAAAACCCAACCGCAATTAACGCTACTTTGATAAATGCAGCTTTATTAAAATATAAAGATCCTACCAGCATTCCTCCGGCAAAGTTGAAAAACATCATGAAGCCCCTGCTGGCAACAAAGCCATCGAACGGAAAAATCTGAACTGCATCGTATAACTCTTTATAGAACGGGCCGTTTTTATCAAGGCTGTTGTGATAGATTGATATAAAGATTGAATCCATTGCACGAAAAAATAGAAGGAATATAACCACATATAGTACTCCCGTAATCAGTATCCCGCATAGCCATTTTTCAAAATGCGATGCAGGTAAAGTAAGGAACGATGATCCGCTTGCATTGGAAGAGAAATGCCCAAAAACAAACGAAGCCAACAAGCAACCGCCACCTATAAGCCCGATCAGGAATGATGCGTTTTGAGCTACATCAAAAAAGCTGCCCGTGAATTTTGCGAAAGCATATACCGCGAGGTCAACAGCCAGCGTAAGAAGCACAAAGCCTGCAAGTTGAACAGGCCTTTCCATGAGGCTCTTTTTAAAAAACCAGGCAAACCTTTTTATATTGAATACATTGTTCATCCGAGGCGTTTTTAGTTGTTAAATATTTCTTTTGCAATAGAAGGATTTTCTGAGACTGCGTTGAACAGGTGTTCAAGATTTACCTTCGTGTTTTCATGTCTTGTATTTTTCGTTACGATAGCTTTTCCTTTCAGAGAATCTTCTTCATAAAGCACAGGCGTGTCTTCCGGCAATACTTCAACGTTTTTAAAACACAACTTTTCTCCTATGTCATCCAGCGATGCGTTCACTAATAGTTCACCATTTTCAATAATGATAACCCTGTCAATCATATTATCAAGATCCCTGATCTGGTGCGTGGAAATAAAGATCATACGATCATCATTCATAACAGAAGCGATCAACTTTCTAAATCTTTTTTTCGACGGTATATCAAGTCCATTTGTCGGTTCGTCCAGCAAAAGCAATTTGGTATTGCACGCCAGTGCAAATGCGATAATAAATTTCTTTTGCTGGCCAAATGAGAGTTTGTTGAGTTTGCTTTCGGTATCGACTTCTAATGTTTTAAGGTAATTCATCAATTGTTCCCTGTTGAACGCAGGATAGAAAGGTGAAAATAAATTGACGTATTTGGCAGCAGTTAAAGAAGGGACATACACCTCTTCAGGAATGAAATAAATAGTTTCAAGAAAAGAAGGCAATCTTTTTTTAGGTGAAAAACCATTGACTGAAATACTCCCGGAAATTGGAAACAGCAAGCCAATAATATTTTTTAAAAGGGTTGATTTACCTGCTCCGTTTCTTCCCAACAAACCATAAATACTTCCTGCATTAAGCTCCAGGGTCAGATTCTTATAGAGGAGCTTTTTGCGATGGTATCCAAAAGACATATTCTTAATCTCAATCATAGTGTATTAGTTAAGTAGTACACTTCAAAAGTAGTAGAAATTATTCATCCGCCAAATATTATTTTCATTAATAAAAATTTTCCTTTCTTGTTAATTCAATTATCCTCACGCCTGGTTGAGCGATACGGATCGTAACTTTATACAATGAAAAGATCCGGTTCTGCAGACCTTCCGCTTCACTATGGATATGTACCTAAATGGCTGGCAGATCGCATGGCAAAGCTGGGCTTTGCAATAACAGAAGCGATTGTTGCAGACTATGGTAAAACAGAATTTCTGAGAAGGCTTAGTGATCCTTTTTGGTTTCAAGGCTTTGGTGCGGTAATGGGCATGGATTGGCATTCATCAGGCATCACTACCTCCGTTATGGGAACATTAAAGCGCGCTATAAATCCGCATTCAAAAGAATTGGGTATTTATGTATGTGGTGGCAAAGGAAAGTTTTCCCGGGAAACGCCTGCAGAATTACTAAAGATTGCGGATGCGACAGGCCTTAACGGCAGCCACCTGGTGCACTGTAGTAAGCTGAGTGCTAAAGTGGATAACACGGCAGTGCAAGATGGGTTTCAATTGTACACGCATAATTTTATTTTGAGCAATGCAGGAGATTGGGCGGTGGTGCAACAAGGCATGCATACAGGTAATAAAACCGCACGGCGCTACCATTGGCATTCGGATAGTTTTACGTCTTTTGTAGAAGAGCCTCACTCGGCTGTATGCGGTATTAACCAGGGTAATATTCTAAATCTTACAGCTAAAGAAGCAAACGGCTCACGGCATGGTATACTCGATATTGTTCTTGAGCGGCCGGATTATGTAATAAACCAGGTGCAGGAGTTAATAATGCCTTCACACCATGATGTAAGGTTGCAGGATGTTGACATAAAAAGATTGGGCGCTATGCTGTGGCTCGCACATGATATAAAGCCTAAAGATTTCGAGGAATTGCTTCTGTTGAAAGGAATGGGTCCACGCACTGTCCAATCTCTCGCTTTGGTAAGTGAAGTGATACACGGCACGCCTTCGCGGTTTAAAGACCCTGCAAGGTTTTCCTTTGCCCATGGCGGTAAGGATGGGCATCCTTTCCCGGTGCCAACTAAAGTATACGATGAAACTATAAGCCAATTGCAGCAGGCAGTATATAAAGCCAAAATAGGCAATACAGAAAAAACGGAAGCCATTAAAAAGCTCCATGAAATTTCAGAAAGAGCAGAAAAAGATTTTATAGCTGACAACAGCAATGAAAATTTTGAAGCGCTCATAAAAAAAGAACGTGATGAATCATGGAACTATGGAGGTAAAACTGTCTTTGGTAATGCCAAACCTCCGCGCAGGATGGGTAAAGGAAATCAGCTAAAGTTATTTTGATTTGTACAGCATCAAATGTTTAAAAATGAATATTCTTAATTATTAAATAGGTAAAAATATTCGTTTTCACTCCTGCTTTTTTGCAATCATAGCCGTAACGGAGACGGCTATCCCAAAAAAAGACAATATTAAAAATGAAATCCTTAAGCTGGTTAGCCCCGCGATAAAGCCAATTAGCGGTGGACCTATCAGGAGCCCTATCATTCCGATAGAAGACACCGCAGCTATCGCGACAGGCGGAGATAAAATTTTGAATTTACCCGCAGCACTAAATACCAACGGTATCGCAGGTGAAACACCTATTCCTACCAGGAACATTCCTATAATTGCGGGCCACACAAATGGAAATAAAACTGCTATTAACAAACCAGCAGTAGTTGAAATGCCGCAAAGAACCATTATTTTTTTAAAGCCAATGTGATGGTTTATCCAGTCTGTTATAAACCGTACCGTGGTCATTG